>NZ_BAAHAR010000066.1:0-29516 GCF_054777395.1 Nocardiopsis oceani | reverse complement strand
CGGCCGGCGGGTCCACGAGCGCGGACAATATTCAGCCGCTGTGCTCGGACCACAACCGGTTGAAGTACCGCCGGGAGACCAACCCCGGGCAGTCCGTCTGGCAGGGCCGCCCCTCCCACCGCAACCGGAACAACAACAACGACAAGGGTGGGGGAAAGGACCCGGACGGGGACCCCGACCCAGCCTCCACACCCACCCCCACACCCGAGGAGCGCTAACCCCGCCCGCCAAGGCCCTACCGCCCCACGCCCCCACGCCCCCACGCCCCCATGCCCTGGAGCCCTCCCGAGGGGTTCGCCGCACACCATGACCAGCCGCGACACCCGACCCGTCAACGCTCCGGCGCAGGGGCAGGCATCGGCCCCCAGGCCGAGGGGTCCGCAGCTCAGAATGACCGGCCGTGACACCCGACCCGTCAAAGCTCCGGCGGCGTGGCAGGCATCGGCCGCCAGGCCGACTGGGGTTGCCCGGCCGAAGGCCGGGACCGCTCGGACCTCAACCACCCGTCCCCCTTTCCCGATAGCCGCCAAACCGCCGTCGCAGCGGAGCGGGTCAAGGTGGAGCGCCTTTGACGCGCGAAGCGCTCGATGGCGACGACCTTGAGGCGCGTAGCGGAGACGGCCACAATCGGGCGGCGGGAAAGGAGGGAACCCCAGCCCGGAAGCAACCCCCACCAGAGCAGGCAACACCGAATGCCTCAAGATGAACGCCCCAAGACAACGGTGTTGCCCGAGGCCCCGCCGCCTCGAAGCCCTTCCGTCCCGAGGCCCCGCCTCCCCTCGGCCCTCGGCCCGCGACCCTCGGCCCGCGACCCTCGGCCCGCGACCCGCGACCCGCGACCCGCGACCCGCGACCCTCGTCCCCTCGTCCCTTCTCCCCTCGACCCGCGACCGCTCGAACAGCGGCTGACTACCAGCCGTTCTCCACGGGGCGGCCCTCGTTGTACCCGGCGGCGCTCTGCACACCGACCACGGCGCGCTCGTGGAACTCCGCCAGCGATGTGGCGCCCGCGTAGGTCATCGAACTGCGCACCCCGGCGATGATCTGGTCGATCAGGTCCTCCACGCCGGGACGCTCCCGGTCCAGGTACATCCGGCCCGTGGAGATGCCCTCCTCGAACAGGGCCTTGCGGGCCCGCTCGAACGGGGAGTCCTCGGACGTGCGCAGGCGCACCGCGCGCGCCGAGGCCATCCCGAAGCTCTCCTTGTACTGACGGCCCTGCGCGTCGCGCAGGACGTCACCCGGCGACTCGTAGGTGCCTGCGAACCACGAGCCCACCATCACGTTGGACGCGCCGGCGGCCAGGGCGAGAGCGACGTCGCGCGGGTGGCGCACACCGCCGTCCGCCCACACGTGCTTGCCCAGCTCGCGGGCGGCGGCCGCGCACTCCAACACGGCGGAGAACTGCGGACGGCCCACCGCGGTCATCATGCGGGTGGTGCACATAGCGCCCGGGCCCACGCCGACCTTGACGATGTCGGCCCCGGCCTCGATGAGGTCGCGGGTGCCCTGGGCGGTGACGATGTTGCCCGCGACGATCGGCACGTCCGGCGAGAGCGCGCGGACCTTCTCGATCGCCGAGATCATCTTCTCCTGGTGGCCGTGCGCGGTGTCGATCACCAGGGTGTCCACCCCGGCGTCCAACAGCTCGGCGGCCTTGCCCGCCACGTCCCCGTTGATGCCCACGGCCGCGGCCACTCGCAGCCGGTTGCCGGAGTCCACGGCGGGCTTGTACAGGGTCGAGCGCAGCGCACCGGTACGGGTGAGCACCCCCACCAGGGCGCCCTTGTCGTCGACCACCGGGGCGAGCCGGTGCCGGAAGTCGTGCAGTATCCCGAAGGCCTCCTGCGGTTCGGTCCCCGCGGGGATGGTCAGCAGCTCGGCCGACATCACGTCGTGCAGCTGCGCGAAGCGGTCCACACCGTGGCAGTCGGCCTCGGTGACCACACCGACCGGGCGGCGGGCGTCGTCGACGACGATCACCGCGTTGTGCGCCCGCTTGGGCAGCAGGTTGAGCGCCTCACCGACGGTGCTCGTCGGGTTGAGGGTGATCGCCGTGTCGTAGACCAGTTCGCGCTGCTTGGTCCAGGCGATGACGTCGGAGACGACCTCGAACGGGATGTCCTGCGGGATGACGGCGAGTCCGCCGCGGCGGGCGATGGTCTCCGCCATACGGCGGCCCGCGACGGCGGTCATGTTGGCGACGACCAGCGGCAGCGTGGTGCCGGTGCCGTCCGGGGACGACAGGTCCACGCTGAGCCGGGACCCCACGGCGCTGCGGCCGGGGACCATGAAGACGTCGCTGTAGGTCAGGTCCTGACTGGGGACCTCGTCATTGAGAAAACGCAATGCCTCTACCTCGGTCGAGACCGAAGGGGGTGGACCACTCCGCCGTGTCAGTGCTGGCGGCACCCTGTTGATCCCCCTCTTACCTGTCAATTATGCCGTCACCGATTAGGTTGGAGGTAACCGCGTCTGGCATGATGACTCGATTCCCGCCTCAACTCGGCCCTCACCCCTGCGCAAACGCGGTGACTGTACGTCCTGCGCCGCGGGCAATCTGAGAGGGCCTCCCAGGAGAACACCGCATGTCGCGTTTTACTTTCGCGCAAGTCAAGGAAGAGACCTACAAGGCTAAGGACGCCTGGTGGACGGTCTTCCTGGTCGACCCGCTGGCAGGTCGACTGGTGGTGTGGACGGCGAACCGGACCAATCTCACACCGAACCAGCTCACGCTGGGCGCGGGCGTGCTGGGTCTGCTCTCGGCCCTCTGCTTCGCGGCCCCGGTCTGGGCGGGCGACACCGGCTGGGCCTGGCTGCTGGCCGGTGCGCTGCTGTTCCACCTGAGCTTCGTGCTGGACTGCATGGACGGCAAGATCGCCCGGCTGAAGGGCAACGGCTCGGTCTTCGGCCAGTGGGTCGACTTCGTCTTCGACCGCATCCGCTTCTTCGGCTGCATGATGGCGCTGTTGGTCGGCCAGTGGCTGGTCACGGGGGAGGCCGCGTACTTGATCGTCGCGCCGGTGGTGATCTTCTTCGACCTGTTGCGCTACCTCAACGGATCCCAGGTCGCCAAGACGCGCAAGACGATGCGGGAGGCCCTCGCGGTGGCCTCGGGCGACACTGAGCGGATGCGCGCGGAGAGCGCTGGCGCGGGCGGGGGCGACCCCGAGGACGAGGACACCGCGGAGGCTCCGGCCGCCGCTGACGCCCCGCCGCCCAAGGGCCTCTACCCCCGGGTGCGGAACCACCTCCTCCGGCACCGGGTGCGCCCGCACCTGTTCAGCGGTATCGAGTTCGAGATGTTCCTGTGCGTGGTGGCGCCCGCGACCGTGCTCGTCGCCTTCTTCACCCCGCTGAACAGCCTGATCATCCCGGTGGCGGTCTTCTCCTGCCTGGCCCTGGCCTTCTTCGAGGTGGTCCTGGTGCTGCGGCTCTGGAAGGAGTCGCGCCGCTTCGAGGTGCGCCGTCGCGAGCTGGCCGCCGACATGCCGACGGCCGAGCCCGCCAGCGGCAGCTGACGAGGGGCCACAGACATGGCGAAGGGGCGGTCCGCGCGATGCGGACCGCCCCTTCGCCATGGGGATGTCCTACCCGGCGGGGGTCTTCTCCGCGGGCGGGCCGGTCATCGCCTCGGCGTCGACCTGCTCCTTCTCCTGCTTCTTGACGAGGCCCTTGCCGTCTTGGCGCAGGAACCAGGTCGGTTGCGGTTCGACCGCCCACTTCATACAGGCACGGACCCAAGGCGAACAGAGCACCAGTGTCAGGGCCACGGCCAGCGCCATGGTGGCGGCCACGCCCACCGCGCCGCCCATCACGTCGTACCAAGGGGTGTTCTCCAGCAGCAGCAGGAACACCGAGTGGCCCAGGTAGACGAACAGGGTGTAGGCACCCAGGTGCGTGTACCAGGTCTCGTGCTTCGGGATGAGTGCCAGGACGGCGAAGGTCATGACCAGGGCGATGCCCATGAAGGCCAGCCGGAGGCCGATGCTGGGCAGCAGCGGGTCGATGTCCCGGTCGGTGAGGCTGTCGCGCCAGAACAGCCAGTCCCGGCTGAGGTGGTCGGAGATCGGCACCGCCAGGACGGCGGTGACGCCCAGCACCAGCACGGAGCACACCCGGACCCAGAGCCGGTCGAGGAAGGCGAAGTGCTCACGGCGCAGGGTCAGGCCCAGCACGAAGAAGGGCAGGAAGCTGAGGACGCGGCCGAGCGAGAGGGTGATGCCCAGGTCCGCGGTGGCGGCGAACAGCGAGATGATCACGGCGATGGCCACGGGCCAGCGCAGGCGCTGCCACACGGGCACACTGAGGCGCCACAGGAACAGCGCCACCAGGAACCACAGGGTCCAGGTCGGCTTGAGCACCGACAGCGAGTCGGGGAGTCCACCGCGCTCGAGCGTGTAGATCCCTTGGTGGATCGTCCAGAAGATGAGGTAGGGCACGGCCAGCATCAGGACCAGCTTCTCCACCCGGTTCGACGAGGCGTCGAAGGACCGGGAGAGGTAGCCGCTGATCATGATGAACGCGGGCATGTGGAAGAAGTAAACCCAGTAGTAGAAGGTACTGGCGGGACCGTAGTCCGTGAGTGGTTCGATCGCGTGGCCGATGACGACCAGGGCGATGAGGATGAATTTGGCGTTGTCCAGCCGGGCATCGCGGCCGGGGGCACTGGCCGCGGGGATCGGGGGCGCCGTCGGGGCCTGGGCATTCGCGCCGTGCCCGTTCTCCGAGGGCTTGGCTGCCGGACTGGTCATGGGTGAGGCCACTAGGGACTCCGAGATCACTGATTTCTGGGGCAATGTGTGTTGGACCCGACACCCTCTGTGCGGGGTCGGTGCCATCCGGGCGATGGTCCGGGAGGCGGGGTGATGTGGACCGGCGCCGAGGGGGGCGCGCCTGGGGCGCCGGGGTGAATCAGGCGAACGTAGCTCCGTTACCTTACTGAGACATGCTGCGGTGCGCCAGTGGTTCGCACAAATCGGTAAGCGGTTCCCGGGGTCCGACACCGGCGCTGCGGGCGCCACAAGCGGGCAGTGGGGGGCATCGTAGGCCCGTGCGCGAGGGGTGTGGGATGGCTTACCGTGTGCAGACCCTAACCCATGCGCCGCGCCCGGGGTGCCACGGTCGGAACATGTCGGTGTGAACCCGCGGCGGTCCCGCCGATAGGCTGCCCTCAGGCGGCTGTCCCCCTTTCAGTGCCCGCCCAGTCGAGAACGAAGAAGGCGGTGGAAACCGTGCCGCACGCGGTGGACCCGAACCGTGCAGCCCAGCACGGGAGCGTGGTCATGCGACTCCTCGACGAGCTCTTCCCGCTCGTGGAGGGTGTCTACGTCGACCTGCACAAGAACCCGGAGCTCTCTCACTCCGAACAGCGCACCGCCAGTGTCGTCGCGGAATGGCTGAACCGAACCGGTTACGACGTCCACAAGGGCGTCGGCGGCACCGGTGTGGTCGGCATTCTCCGTAACGGCCCCGGCCCCACGGTCATGCTGCGCGCGGACATGGATGCCCTCCCCATGGAGGAGAAGACCGGTCTGCCCTACGCCAGCACGGCGCGCACGGTGGACAGCGAGGGCGTCGAGGTCCCCGTCATGCACGCCTGCGGCCACGACGCGCACACCGCGTGCCTGATCGGCGTCGCCGACCTCCTCTCGGAGACCCGGGACCAGTGGGCCGGGACGGTCATGATCGTGGCGCAGCCCGGCGAGGAGACCCTCGACGGTGCCCAGCGGATGATCGACGACGGTCTGTACGACCGCTTCGGCCGCCCCGACGTGATCCTCGGCCAGCACTTGGGCCCGCAGCCCGCCGGACTCATCTCCCACCGGGCCGGGATCATCCTCGGCGCGGCCAACGCCTACCGGGTGCGGATCTTCGGCGAGGGCGGACACGCCTCCCAACCGCACACCACCGTCGACCCGGTGCTCATCGCCGCGAACATCGTCACCCGGCTCCAGGGTGTGATCGCCCGGGAGATCAGCCCCAGCGAGATGGCCGTGCTCACCGTCGGCCGGATCCAGTCGGGCACCAAGGCCAACATCATCCCGGACGAGGCCTACCTGGAGATCAGCACCCGGGCGCTCAACGACAACGTCACCGAGCAGCTCGAACAGGCCATCGAGCGGATCGTGCGCGCGGAGGCGGCCGCCTCGGGCGCCGGGCGCGAGCCCGAGGTCGAGCGGTTCCAGGGCAGCGGCGCCACATACAACGACCCGGTCAGTACCTCGGAGGTGGCCGCCGCCCACCACGCGTACTTCGGTGACGACTACGTCATCCACTTGCCCGACCCGTCCCCGGCCACCGAGGACTTCGGCAACTTCGGGCTGCCCGGTGACGCGCAGCCCATCCCGTACGTGTTCTGGTTCGTGGGCGCCACCCCGCACGACGTGTGGGAATCGGCACCCGGGGACACGCCCTACGAGAAGATGGGCAACGTCCCGAGCAACCACTCCCCGTACTTCTCGCCGTCCCGCGAACCCACGCTGCGGGCCGGTCTCGCCGCGCTCACCGTCGCCGCCATGTCCTACCTGGGCGGCGACAACAAGCAGCCGTCGGCACCCAACTCGGCTCCGACGGGCATGGCCTTCCCCGGTCCGGCGCCCACCGAGACCGGGGACCCGCGCGGCAACACCGACCCGGGCGCCAGCCTGGGGGAGGCCCCCGCGCCGCAGGACGCGCCGTCCCCGGCCGAGGAGCCCGTGGCGGCCGACCCGCTGTCGGACCCGCTGTCGGACCCGCTGTCGGACCCGCTCGCCGACCCCCTCACGGGGCCGCGCCCGGCGGAGCCGAGCTTCTCGGAGGAAGCCAACGACGCCTACGACAGCGCGTTCCTCGCCGCCTCCTCCTGGCCGGAGCCGGGTGAGCCCGCCAAGTCCACGCACGACGCCGACATGGACTCGGTGATGGGCGACCAGGACCGGGAGATCCGCGACGAGTGGCGCAGCGACAAGGCCGAGGAGTCGACGCTGTCCGCCGACATGGCCGCGATCATGGACGAAGAGGAGGCGCCGCCACCGCCTTCGGGTCCGCCCGCCGGCCCCGCCTTCGGCGGACCGCCGCCGATGGGCAGCGCGCACGACGCACCGCCGCCCCAGGACCCGGACGACGACCAGCCCGGCGCCCAGTACCGTCTCTGATCACGCGTGGGGCCATCCCGTGGCGATGGGGTGGCCCCCGCGCGCCGATCCCGGCGATGGACGCAGACCGGTCCGCGCCCGCCGGGTGCTGCGATCCGTGGTCTCTCAGGCGCCGGACTGGGCCTTGGCCAGGCGTTGGCCCACCTGTTGGGGCAGCCGCTCGTGGCGCAGGTAGTCGCGGGTGAACGTGCCGGTGCCGTGCGAAACGGACCGCAGCTCGACGGCGTAGCGCACGATCTCCAGCTCGGGTACCTCCGCGCGCACGACGACCCGGCCGCCCTCGGCCGCCTCGGTGCCCACCACACGGCCGCGCCGGGCCGACAGGTCGCTCAGGACCGCACCCAGATATGCGTCGTCGACCTCCACGGTCACGGTGTCCACGGGCTCCAGGACGGCCAGGTCACAGGAGGCGGCGGCGTCCCGCAGCGCCAGTCGGCCCGCCTTCTGGAAGGCCATGTCGGAGGAGTCCACCGAGTGCGCCTTGCCGTCGTAGAGCGTGACGCGCAGGTCCACGAGCGGGTGCCCGTCGCTGACCCCGTCGGCCATCTGGGCACGGATCCCCTTCTCCACGGACGGCACGAACTGGCGCGGGACCACACCTCCGACGACCTGGTCGACGAACTCCAGCCCGGCACCCGACTCCAGCGGCTCCACCCGGATCCGGCACACCCCGAACTCACCGTGTCCGCCGCTCTGCTTGACGTTGCGGCCCATGCCCTGGCTGGGCACGGTGAAGGTTTCACGCAGCGGAATCCGTACCTCTTCGGTCGTCACGCGCACCCCGTAGCGGTGCTCCAGCCGGTCCAGGGCCGCGTCCAGGTGGGCCTCTCCCAGGCTCCACAGGACCATCTGGTGGGTTTCCTGGTTGATCCGCACCCGCAACGACGGGTCCTCCGCCGCGAGCCGGGCCACCGACTGCGACAGCTTGTCCTCGTCGGAGGCGGAGGCCGCGCGGATCGCCACCGGCATCATCGGGTCGGGGAACCGCCAGGGGGCCACCCGGAACGGGAGTTCGGGCGCGGACAGGGTGTCCCCGGTCCGGGCGGTGGGCAGCTTCGACACCAGGCACAGGTCACCGGCGACCACCTCGCCGACCGGACGGGCCTCCCTGCCCAGCGGTACCGAGAGCGAACCCAGCCGCTCGTCGGTGCCGGCCCGGTCGAGGTCGTCGGAGTTGCCCACACCGGTACGCACGCCGTGGCCGTGCACGTGGACGTCGGTTTCGGGTGTCAGCGTCCCGGAGAACACCCGCACCAGGCTGACCCGGCCGACGTAGGGATCGCTGGCGGTGCTGAGGACCTCGGCGGCGAGAGGGCCGTCCGGATCGCAGGACAGTCCCTCGACGGGACGCCCGTCGGGACGGGCCACTGAGGGGAAGGGCCGCCGGGTCGGGTCCGGGCAGGAGAGCGGGAGTTCGCGGAGCAGTTCGCGCACGCCCACGCCGTGGGTCGGGCTCAAGGCCAGCACCGGGTGGAAGCCCCCCGCCGCCACCGCCTTCTTGAGGTCGGCGATGAGCAGGTCCGGGTCGAGTTCGCCGCCCTCCATGTAGCGCTCCATGAGCGCCTCGTCCTCGCTCTCGGTGATGACCTCCTCGATGAGGGTCTCCCGCAGCGGGCCCGCGGCCTTACGCAGCCAGTCGGGTGCCGGACACGGAGCGGGGGCGGACTCCAGCCCGCCCCCGTCGGAGTAGTCGTAGTAGCGCTCTGAGACCAGTCCCCAGAGCCCCACCAGCCTCCGTTGGTCGCCCGTGCCCTCCACCGCTGGGACGTAGGCGGCGTGCACCCCGGGCCCGAAGGCGTCCTGACACTGTGCGACGACCTCGTCGAAGTCGGCCCTGGGGTGGTCGACCTTGGTAACGGCCACTGCGCGGGGCATGCCGATGGCCGCGCACTCCTCCCACAGCATCCGGGTGCGGCCGTCCACACCGTCCAGGGCGGAGATGACGAACAGGGCGGCGTCTGCACCGCGCAGCCCGGCCCGCATAGCCCCGATGAAGTCGGCGTATCCGGGGGTGTCCAGCAGGTTGACCTTGACGCCGTCCACCATCACCGGGTTGACGGTCATGTGCACGGAGCGCTTCTGGCGGGTCTCGACCTCGTCGTGGTCGCTGACGGTCGTGCCCTCCTCCACGCGGCCGGGGCGCTTGATCTCCCCGGCGGCGAGGAGCAGTGCCTCGACCAAGCTCGTCTTGCCACCGCCGGTCGGTCCCACCAGCGCGATATTGCGGATGTTCTGGGGCCTGTCGGCCCTCGGTACGGCTACGGCTCGATCAACCATCCCTACTACCCAGCCCTCCGGGGTGCGGGCGGTGGCCGTCCAGGACCACCACCAATGTGACCTGTGACACTCTCTACGGTCGCTGTTCGAGTGCCGGATCACAAGAGGTCAACAGGCCGATATCGCGGATGGGTGCCGGTTGGTCACTATGACCCGACTTGTTCTCTTAGGCTGTGCCCGTGCCATGGTCGGAAAGTCTCCCTCAATTCAGTCTCGCCGGGACCCTTCTGACGGTCCTCCTGCTGTTCTTCGCGGCGGTCGGCGAACCATTTCTCGGACGGCGCGCGTTCTCGTGGCTGTCCCGCCGCAGGGACGGCGACAAGCGTGCCCTCGGGCTGCTGTACGCCGTCACGATGGCGATCCATCTCCTCTGGGGCCTGCTGGTCCTGGGTGTCCTGCTGCTCTCGCCCGAGCTGAACCTGGTCGACTTGGGGCTGCGCACGCCGGACGCGTGGGGGCCCATCGCGGGCGGTGCGATCGGCGGGCTCATCGCCCTGGCGGCCTTCTGGGTCCTGGTCAACGGGCTGCCCACCAAGGAACGCCTCCCGGTCCTGGGCAAGCTGCCCGGGCGGCGGCCCGGTGACGGCGGCAAGGGCCGACGGGGCCAAGGGCACCGTGGGCGCCGGGTCGCGGACAAGCCGATGACCCTGCCGGAGCCGGGCCGCCAGCAGTACCTCCTGCTGCCGCGTACGGGGAGGGAACGGGGACTGGCCGCGGGGATGGCGGTCACCGGGGGCGTGTTCGGCGAACTGCTCTACCGGGGCCTGTTCATCACCCTGATCGCCAGCATGGGTGTGCCGCTGTGGATCGCCGCCGTGCTCTCGATCGTGCTGTTCTCCGTCGCGCACGCCTACCAGGGCTGGTGGGGCCTGCTCAGCGCGGGCTTCTCCGGAACCCTGTTCACCGTCCTGTACCTGGGCACGGGAAGCCTGATCGTCCCGATCCTCGTCCACGTGGCGCTCAACCTGCGCTCGGTGGTCTTCCCTCCTGCGGAGGACCGGGAGGCCGCGCTGGAGGAGAGGGGCTACCAGGACGATGACGACGACTACTACGGGGACGACTACTACGAGGACGACGAGTACGGCGGCCAGTACGACGACGGCCGCTACGGGGACACGGGGGAGTTCGAGCCGGTCGAGGCCTCCGGTCCGCAGGGGCCGCCGCCCGGTCCGCCCGGTCCGCTGCCCGGTCCGGTTCCGTCGGGTGGGCCCGTGCCGCCCGGTGCTCCTCAAGGGCCGCCGCCCGGCAGTCAAGGGCCGCCCCCCGGCTACCAGGGCCCGCCGCCCGGGTATCCGCAGGGCCCGCCGCCTGGTCCGCCCGCCAACATGTACCCGGACGAGTGGATCGACCGGCAGCACGGCCCCGAAGGCGACACACCGGGCCCGGGTTACCCGTACCGGGACTGATCGGGCACGATAGGGCCGTGTCCGATGCTATTGACGAGTCCCTCGCCGAACCGCAGGAGAACCGCTTCTGGCTGACCACCTCGGACGGGGTGGGGATCGACGCAGTGCTGTTGCGCCGAGCCGCGCCCCGTACCACCGCGGTGGTCCTGGCCAACGGGTTCACCGGGACCCTCCGGAGCCCTCACACGCGTGCCATCGCCGAAGGGCTGCTGTCCGCCGGCGACGTGATGACCTTCGACTTCCGGGGCCACCACGGCTCCGGAGGCCGCAGCACCGTCGGCAACGCCGAGATCCACGACCTGGAGGCGGTGGTGAGCCGCCTGCGGGAGCTCGGCTACACACGCGTCGCCACCGTGGGCTTCTCGATGGGCGCCGCCGTCGCCATCCGGCACGCCGCCATCTACGGCGGCGTCCGCGCCGTGGTCTCCGTCAGCGGTCCCGCCCGCTGGTACTACCAGGGGACACGGTCGATGCGCCTGCTCCACCTGGGCATCGGCAAGACCCTGGGCCGGGCGTTCCTGCGCCGCTTCCGCAAGGTCCGGGTCACCGACAAGCGTTGGAACCCCACCCCGGCCGAACCGCGCGAGCTCGCCGGGGAGGTCGCTCCCACCCCGCTCCTGGTGGTGCACGGTGACGCCGACGGATACTTCCCGGTCGCGCACGCGGCGACCATCCACGACGCCGCCAAGGAGCCCAAGGACCTGTGGATCATCCCCGGCATGGGCCACGCTGAGCGGGCAGTCCGCCCCGACCTGGTGGCCCGCCTGCGCGAGTGGATCGCCGGCCAACTGCCGGACGAGCGTCCCCGCAGCGAGCTCTAGGTCCGCGGATCCCGCCTCGACAGGGTGGTGTGACTCGGCTAGAAAGGACGGATGATCCGACCCCGCCCCCACATCGAGTTCACCGACGACGATCTGCCCGGAATCCGCGGGCGCGGGTTCGCGCTGCTCATCCTCGCCACCGCGGTCGGACTGTGCGGCTTCGCCGCGGTCCTGCCCCTCGTACCCCTCTGGGCGAGTCGGGGCGGAGCGGGCGAGTTCGGGGCGGGGAGCACCACCGCCGCTTTCATGCTCACCACCGTCATCACCCAGCTGGGCATGCCGTGGCTGCTGGACCGGGCGGGCGGCTACCTGTGGGCCTTTCCCGTCGGATCCCTGGTCATGGGACTGCCCATGCCGCTGTTCGCGCTCACTACGGCCCTTGGGCCGCTCGTGGCGATCTCGGCGGTGCGCGGAGTGGGGTTCGGGATGGTGACGGTGGCCGGTACGGCGCTTGCCGCGCGCCTGGTCGCCAAGGAGCAGGTCGGCCGGGCCACCGGCTTCTACGGGCTCGCCGTGGGGCTGCCGCAGATCGTCATCCTGCCCGGCGGGGTGGCGCTGGCGCTCAACATCGGTTTCGATACCGCGTTCTGGTTCACGGGGATCTGCGGCGTGCTGGCCGCGGTGCTGTCCTCGGGCATCTGGTTCGCCGACGGAGGCCGCAACCGGTCGGCCCTGCGCGGTGCCGATCCGGTGGGCCGGGGGCCGACCGACGCGCAGGAGGCGCTCCGCGGCGTCGGGCTGATGATCGCCCTGGGCGGCCCCTTGATCATCATGCTGGTGGTGTCGTCGGCCGCCAGCGCGGTCGTCACCTTCCTCGCGATCCCGCTCGAACAGGCAGCGTGGCTGGTGAGCGCGCTGCTGGCTGCCTACGCGCTGACCCTGGTCACCGGGCGCTGGACCGCGGGGGTGATGTACGACCGGTACCGGTGCACAGTCCTGTTGCTGCCCGGAGTGGCCGGGGCGGTCACGGGCATGGGCTTGCTCACCGCGGGCCTGTGGATCAACGGAGGGGAGGCGCCCGGAATCGGCGTCGCCCTCTTGGTGCTCGGCGGAACCGCCCTGTTCGGGCTCGGGTTCGGTGCCGTGCAGAACGAGACCGTCACCGTGATGCTGGGCCGCGCCGGGCCGACCGGGTACGGCCGGGCCAGCGCGGTGTGGAACATCGGCTACGACGCGGGCACGGGGGTCGGTGCGATCGGCCTGGGCCTGGTCATCCAGCTGATGGGCTACGGCCCGGCCTTCGCGGTGGTCGCGGTTTCGCTGGCCGCCGTGCTCCCGCTCGCCCTGAACCGGAAGCGGTCCTGAACCGGGCGTCGGAGCAGAGGGATTCGTGCCCCTGTCAGTACGAGCTGATGTGCACGTGGTCGAAGTGGTTCTGGGTCAGGTCGCCGCGGTCGTTCATGAACGTCCACTGGCGCGACGTCGACTGCCAGATGTGCTGCTCCCAGATGATGTACTTGACGCCCATCCGGTCGGCGTGCTCGATCGCGTAGTCGGAGATCTGCTGGCCGAGCTCCTGGTTCTCGGGAGTGGGCATACCGCCGTTGGCGCTCATCATGAAGTCGCAGGCGTGGCCGGTGCCGTGGTCGTCCTCGCTCGGGCGCCAGCAGCCCACCGGGTAGGGCGCGCCGAACTCCATGATGATCTCGTCGCGGATGGCCGCCATGCGGGGCACGGTCTGGTCCCAGCCGCCGCCTTCCGCGTCCGAGGGGATCGTGCCGTCACCGGGGGTTTCGGGGATCTGCTCCTCCTCGTACTCCTCGATGCGGGCCTCGACCTCCTCCCGCTGGTCCTCGAGGTCGTCGATCAGCTCGGAGGCTTCGTCCATCTCCTCCTGGAGCTCCTCGGTGACCTCCTCCTGCTCGTCGCGCAGGTCGACCAGGTCGGAGATCTGCTCGGCCTGGCTCTCGCTGAGGTAGTCGACGGTTGCGGCGTCGTTGAACATGGCCTCGGGCTCGCTGGAGAAGATGACCTGCAGGCTCGGGTCGAAGCCGTCGTTCTTGTACCGGGCCGCCGCGATGGCGGATACCCCGACCCGCTGCTCCTCGAGGTGCTCGTTGAGCTCCTCGAGGTCCTCCTGGGCCGTGTCGACGCGGTCCTTGATCTCGGTGAACTGCAGGAGCTCGCCGTCGTAGGACTCCTCCAGTTCCTCGGCGCGCTCGGTCAGTTCGTCGATGTCCACGTCGTCCGGGTCGGCGTAGGCCGCTCCGGGCAGGCCCACGAGGACCGCTGCGGTGACGGCGGCCAGAGGCAGAGCCGTGCGGCCGCGACGAGGGGCGGGACGAGGAGTGGAAGTCATGTCTGCTCCGAGGGGATGGTCTGAGAGCATCCGCCACGCCGGGAGTGACGGCGTTTCCATTCAGGGAGGGGTGATGCTCAGCAGACCATACGAGATCTTGGCGTTACGTGCACAGTGAGTTGACTCGCGTTGCATTGGGGGAAGAGGGCGGGGTCTGTCCAGAAGATACCCGTACCGGCCGACCGGACTGGTCACCGCGCGGGGACGGGTACCGGTCGCGGGCGGCGGCGCGGCCGAAGGCCAGGGGAGGGGGAAGCCCCGGGGTAAAGTCCGGGTCAGCCGTTGCCGCCGAAGGCGCTGGGAAGGCGCACGGAGGTCGTGGGGACGGGCCTCTCGGCGGGGAGGAACCAGTCCGAGCGGCGGATGTCACGCAGCGCCCGCTTACGGTCCTCGGGGCCCAGCCGGTCGATGTAGAGCATGCCGTCGAGGTGGTCGTTCTCGTGCTGGAGGCACTGCGCCATCAAGCCGGTCCCCTCGACGGTGACCGGCTCGTTGCGCACGTCCACTCCCTTGACCACGGTCCGCTGGGCGCGCTTCGTGTGGTACCAGAGGCGGGGGATCGACAGGCAGCCCTCCTCGCAGTCCTGGAGTTCGTCGGACAGTTCCACGATCTCGGGATTGATCACGTACCCGTGGCGGCCTTCGACGAGGTAGCTGAACGCACGCGCGCCCACGCCGATCTGCGTGGCGGCCAAACCGGCCCGCCCAGGGGCATCGACCGTGTCCATAAGATCGCGTACCAGCTTCTCGGTGCGCTGGTCGAAGGTGGTCACGGGGGTGGTCTTGGACACGAGTACGGGGTCGCCGAAACGGACGATGGGGCGCATGGTCATGTACCCCACATTAGGGCGTGTTAGGCGGACACACACCCTGTTACGCGTCGCCCCAGCGGCACTTGCACTGCGCATCTCTCAGTCGACAGCCAAACCCGGGCGGGCCCCCGCTGTGCGATGCTGCCGAGCTTGCGAGGCAGTGCACAGTGGGGGAACTCCTTCTTCGGCCTTGTGCCAGCACCGCCCACCCGTCGCCCGCCACCACCCTCAACGGACGCCTACGGCGCAGTGCCCCACACCGCTCGCGACGGGCAGCACCCACCGAACACGCCCTAGCGTGCCGGAAACCGGCCGTACCGGGCGGCGGGGTGCTCAGGTGGCCAGGCCGGGGCGCAGGGACTCGTCCAGGACCATCTCGATGTAGTCCAGGGCGGCCCGGCGGCGGGCCAGGGCGCTCTCGTACAGGGAGGGTGCCTGGACACCCCGGCGGACGCGCAGGCACTCGTTGACGATGCGCTGCCAGCTCTCGGGGAACGCGTGCAGGGCGTAGGCTCCCGCGCCGGACTTGGAGGTGATCTCGCCGGTTCTGAGAGTGAAGTGCAGACGGCTGACGCTCAGCACGCTCCAGGAGGGGGCGAGGGAACCGAGGGCGGCGAGGCCGCGCGGGGTGACGAGGCGGCCGGCCTTCTCCCGCCAGCGGCGCCACTGTTCGTCCAGCGATCCGAGCGACCAGCTGCGAAGGCTCTCCGGCTCGTCCCACACGTCCAGCTCCACGGGGAGCGGACCGCGCATGGTGACGCCCTGATCGGCCAGGATGTGCCAGGTCACGGGGTTGACGTCGGCTGAGGCGCGGTTGCGGAACCGGCCGTTGATGACGGAGGGGACCGGTCCGCAGTCGGCGGGGTCCCGGTTGAGTTCGTCCCAAGTGACGTGGATGCCGTTGAACTGGGGGCTGGGGACTTCCTGCCGGGTGCGGGCGTGGATCCGGCGGAGGGCGTCGAGGTCCCCGCGCTCTGTCCGGCGGCCGGTCACGATGACGAAGTCTACGTCGCTGGTGTGCGGGCGGAAGTCGCCCAGAGCGACCGAACCGGTCAGGTAGAGGCCCTGGACCAGCCCGGGCGCCTCTCGGTCGGCGTTAGCGAGGAAAGCCTGGGTCAGCGTCTGCACCCGAGGGTGGACGGCCATGCTCAACTCCAGTCTGGGGCGGGTCGGTGGTGGTACGCGGTGGGTTCCGGAGGCGGCGCTGGCGCGCTGGGGAGGCCTTCCGGGTCGCGTTGCGGGGGGTGTTCCCGGGGTGCTGGTGAGCCCCCGTGGTCCCCGTCGGTATCCAAGTGTGGTCGTGTCAAGGGGGTGATGGCAAGTGATCGTGCCGGACTTGCATCCTGTCTCCCCACGTCAAGTGGTGTGTGGCTATGCGGGCGTGGGGGAGCGTACACCCTTGACAGGAGTGCGCTCGGCGTGGCAGGGGTGCATTCGGCACGGTGGGGCTCGGCGGCGAAGGGCGTCCGAACGGCCGTGTGTTCTCCCGGACGATCCCCGCATACCTGAAGCATGTTCGTCCGCACGTGCATTTGGTGCGTGCATTTGCATTTCCTGACTCGTGCCGGGGATTTGTCTGGAGAAGTACCAGGAATGTCATGGGTTTGCCCCGGGGCTCCGGGGGAGTCGGGAAAGTGGCGTCCGGCACGTTCTACCCGTGGGTAGGATTTTCTTCCCTGGTCGGCGTGGCCCTGTCGCTGCACTGGGGTGCAGATCACCTTGGCCAGCGGTGGACACGCCGGGGGTTTTCATGGATTGTTATGGTTCACCAAGACTTTTCCCGGAGATAACCAAGTCAGCCATTGTCCACTGTTCTCCGCCGTGTAACACGAGGGAACTCCCCTGAAACTCAGCCACTTTACGCTCGGTGGGCATCGGCAGTTCCCTCAGCGATTCCAAGGAGCCGTGCATGGTCCCCACAATGGTCCTCGTAGCCGACGATTCCCGTGACGCCCACCGACGTGAGGCCCTGTGCGGACTGGCGGAGGCGGTGGCTGAGCGCGGGGAGGCCCCCGTGACGGCGGCCTTCGGCAGCCCCGACGAGGTCAGCGCGACGATCCACGCCGTCCGCGGCCCCAAGGTCGTGGTGCCCGCCTTCGTCGCCGGGGGCGACGTGGCCAGCGCCCACCTGTTCTCCCGGCTCGACCTCGGCGGACTGGCGGACTCCTGCCACACCTCGCCCCTGGGCGCGGTTCCGTCCATCGTCGCCGACCTCGCCGGTCGTCTCTCCGACTCCGGTTGGAAACCCGAGGACGGGGTGGTCCTGGCGGCTGACGGCACCACCGGCGGCGAAGAGCGCCAGGTCGTCATGGACGTGGCGCGGATGCTCAGCCGTCGGCTCGACTCGCCGGTGCAGGTCGGTTACCTGCGCACATGGGCGCCTTCGGTCTTCGACGCGGTCGACCGGCTGCGCCGCCAGGAGCGCGACCGGGTGGCGGTGGCCGCGTGGCGGCTGGTCGACGGCCCCGACTTCGACCTGCTCCGCGGGCTCGACGTCACCGCCATCACGGCCCCGCTGTGGCCCTCCGACCTGGTGGTGGACACGCTTCTCGCCCACCACCGGGCGGCCAAGGGGCGTCTCGCCTGACGCACTCGATCCAGAGCCCTCAGTGACGTCGGAACCCGGAAACACAGCGACGCCGTTACCGGAAGCGCGAGAATGGGTATGTGCACCACGGGCGGGAACTCCCCGCACCCGCAGCGCGGTATCCGCCGCCGCGCCGCCACCCACACGGTGCGGCGATGGTCCGGACGCGGTCCCCCACAAGGTTCGTGCACGTCAGCCCGGTGCGGAGCTCCCTCCCACCGCGGTCGCGAGCGAGCCTAAGGTGGATGTATGAACGACGTCACAGCGCAGTACGTCGACGACCGGCAACGCCGTCGGCTGGAGCGGCGCTTCGGGGCCCAGGTCACCGAATGGCTGGCGGAACTGCCCGCGGTCGTCGAGAAACTGGCCGCCGAGTGGCAGTTGACCATCGAGGGACCCGCCCCGCACGGGCGCACGTCCGTCGTCCTGTACGTCCGCCTGGCCGACGGCGCCGAAGGTGTCCTCAAGTTCTCCCCGGACAGCGGGCTGGCCGTCTCGGAGGCCGGGCTCCTGCGGATGTGGGGTTCCTCTTCGCGGGTCCCCGACGTCTGGGACGTCGATGCCGAGCGCGGCGCGATCCTGATGGAACGGGTCGAGGGCGACACCGTCGCGGACCGGGGCGTGGTCCCGCCCATGGAGACCATCGGCGGCCTCATCGCGCAACTGCACGCGGTCGAAGTGAGCCCCGCGGCGCGCAGGGAACTGCGCCCGCTCACCGCGCGCGTCCAATTCCTGTTCGACATGTGGAGCCGGGAGCGCGACGAGGGCCCGGCCGCCGACACCGTCCCGCCCGCGCTGATGCACCGCGGCGCCGCCAAGGCCCGCGACCTCGCCAACGGGACCGTCGACATAGTCCCGTTGCACGGGAACCTGCACCCCGGCAACGTCATCGACGGCGGCGCCCGCGGACTGGTGGCCCTCGACCCGCGCGCCTGCGTGGGTGACAGTGCCGCGGACGCCGTCGACTGGGCCCTGTGGAAGGCCGAGGACTTCGCCGAAGTGGAGCGCCGCGTGGGTGTGCTCTCCAACGTCATGGGTGTGGACGGCGACCGGATGATGGAGTGGGTACGCGCCTTCGGCCCCTGCTTCGCGGTGGCCAAGGCCAACCGAGGCCAGACCCAATCGGTGGAGTTCGACCTGCTCATGGGCTTGTGTGAGGTCGCCTCCTAGGGAGCCCGCCCCGGCTCGGTTCTGCTCCGCTTCTAGCGCTCGAAGCGGTATCCGCGTCCGGCCTCGGTGATGAGGTGCCGGGGCCGGGCCGGGTCCGTTTCGAGCTTGCGTCGCAGCTGGGCGAGGTAGACGCGCAGGTAGTTGGTCTCGTTCTGGTAGCTGGGGCCCCACACGTCGTGCAGCAGCTGGCGCTGGCTCACCAGGCGTCCGGCGTTGCGGGCCAGGAGTTCCAGGATGTGCCACTCAGTGGGAGTGAGGCGCACCTCCTCACCTTCGCGCAGGACGCGCTTGGCACCCAGATCCACCTCGAAGGAGTCGGTCCGCACGACCGGGGCCTCCTGCACCGGGACGGCACGGCGCTCGGCCGCGCGCATCCGGGCCAGCAACTCGTCCATCCCGAAGGGCTTGGTGACGTAGTCGTCCGCGCCCGAGTCCAGGCAGCGGACCTTCTCTCCCGCGGAGTGCCGGGCGGACAGCACGATGATCGGCATCTGGGACCAGCCGCGCAGGCGCTGGATGACCTCCACACCCTCCATGTCCGGAAGCCCCAGGTCCAGCAGGACCACGTGGGGACAGTGCTCCGAGGCCAGCTTGAGCGCGGTCGCGCCGTCCGCCGCGGTGTCCACGTCGTAACCGCGCGCCCGCAGATTGATCCGCATCGCGCGGATGATCTGCACGTCGTCGTCGACGACCAGGATCCGCATCAGCTCACCGCTCCTCATCGTGTTCCGGGCCCACCGCGCGCAGGGTGAAGACCATCGTCAGCCCGCCGCCGGGGGTGTCCTCTGGGCCGAGGGCGCCGTGCATCGCCTCAACGAAACCACGCGCCACGGCGAGTCCCAGACCCACCCCCGTGCCCTGGGGCGCGTCACCCAGGCGCTGGAACGCCTCGAACATGCGCTGCTTGGCCTCGTCCGAGACGCCCGGACCCCGGTCCACCACGCGCAACTGCACGCTGTCACCGTGTGCGCTGGCCGCCACCAGTACGGGCGTGCACGGGTCGGGGTTGTACCGCACGGCGTTGGTGACCACGTTGGCCACGGCCCGGTCCAGCAGGCCCGCGTCCACACGGACCCGGGGCAGGTCGTCCGGCACGTCCACCACGACCGCGTCGCTCGGTACCCCCAGCAGGGCCGCGGGGAGCACCTCCTCCAGGGCCACATCGCACAGCACGGGGCGCACGCTGTCGGCCTGCACCCGGCTCATGTCGAGCAGGTTCCCGATGAGCAGGTTCAGCCGGTCCGCGGACTCCTCCACGGTCTCCAAGAGCTCCTCGCGGTCCTCGGGAGGGAGTTCGATGTCCGTGGCCCTGAGGCTGGACACACTGGCTTTGATGGACGTCAGCGGGGTGCGCAGATCGTGGGAGACCGCGGCCAGCAGAGCCGTGCGGATCCGGTTGCCCGCTACCTGCCCGCGCGCCTCCGCCGCGTCCCAGGCCAGCCGCTGGTGCTCCAACGCGATGCCCACGTGCGTGGCGAAGGCGACCAGCACACTGCGGTCGGAGGCGGGCAGGACCCGGCCGCGCAGGCCCAGGGCCATGGTGTCGGAGATGCCCACCAGTGCGTCCGCCTCGTCCGGCGACTCACAGGCCGGGGCGCCCACACTGTGCACCGGGTGCCAGCGGCCGTCCTTGCGCTCCAACAAGGTCGCCGACCGCTGCCCGAAGGTCTCTCGGATACGCCGCAGCAGCGCTTGGAGCGGCTCGTTCCCGGCCAGAACGCTCGCAGCCAGCAGCGAGACGGCGTCCGCCTCGGCCCGCCCGCGCGCAGCCTGCGCCGACCGCCGCGCGGCCATCTCCACCATGACGGCGACCAAGGAACCCACCAAGACGAACGCCGCCACGGCCAGGAAGTTGTCCAGGGACACCGAAGGTCTCCCGTGCAGCGGTGACAGCAGCACCGTGAGCAGGACCGCACTCCACAGCGCCGATGCCAGCGCCGGGCGCAGGCCGCCCACGGCGGCGGTGGCCACCGTGATGAGCAGGAGGAACAGGGGGTCCGACGCGGGGCCCACCTCGGAGAAGATGGGCAGGGCCAGCACCAGGCTCAGGAACGGCGGCGCCAACAGCGCCAGCGCCCATCCCCACACCCGCCGGTGCCCGTTCAACCCCCGGCCCGGTGCAGGAAGGAGCCAGCGCCCGCGCCCCGCTTCCTCGTGCGTGACGATGTGCACGTCGATGTCGCCGGACTCCCGGGCCACCAGCACACCCACGCCGGGTCCGAACACGTACTGCCACGGCCGCCGACGCGAGGAACCGAGGACGATCTGGGTGGCGTGGGCACCGCGGGCGAACTCCAGCAGGGCGGAGGGCACGTCGGTTCCGACCACCTGGTGGTAGCTGCCGCCCAGCTCCGAGAGCAGGCGGCGCTGCCGCTCCAGTTCGGCGGTCGGCCGCTCACTGATGCCGCTCGGCGGGACCACGTGCACGGCGAGGAGGTGGCTCGGCTGGGGGCCGCCGCCGCGGGAGCGGGCCGCGACCCGGGCCGCGCGGCGGATGAGCGTTTCCCCCTCGGGGCCGCCGGTCAGCGCCACGACGACCCGTTCCCTGGCCTCCCACGTGCCCCGGATCTCGTGCTCGCCCCGGTACCGGGAGAGCCCTTCCTCCACGCGGTCGGCGGTCCAGAGCAGGGCGAGTTCGCGCAGGGCCGCCAGGTTGCCCTCGCGGTAGTAGTCGGCCAGGGCCGCGTCCACCCGTTCGGCGGGGTGGAGGTCGCCGTGGGCCATCCGGCGGCGCAGCTCCTGGGGGGTGACGTCGACGAGCTCGACCTCCTCCGCGGCCCGCACCACCCGGTCGGGGGCGGTGTACTCGGGCGGGACCCCGGTGATCTGGCGGATCACGTCGTAGAGCGAGTCCAGGTGGTGGATGCCCACCGTGGACAGGACATCGATCCCGGCCGCCAGGAGCGCCTCCACGTCCGCCCACCGCGCGGGGTAGGGCGAACCGGGTCCGTTGGGCCGGGCCAGATCGTCGACGAGGACCAGCTGGGGCGCCCGGGCGATCACGGCCGCGGTGTCCACCGACCCGGCGGAGTGCGGGGCCACGGTCTCCAGGCCCTCGAGCAGTGCCGAAGTGTGGGCCCGGCGGTGGGTGTGGACCGCGCCGACCACGACGTCGACGCCGAGTTCCGCCCGGTGGCGCGCCTCGGCGAGGGCGTGGTGCGTGGTGCCGACCCCGGGGGCGGCACCCAGGTGGATACGGAGTCTTCCTCGAGTCACGCCTCCCATTGTGGGACCGCCGGTCCGTGCACGGTTCCCTACAGGTGTGATCCCGGTGACGCGGGGGGTTCGGAAGGGGGCGGTGCCCGCGTTTCGGTGGTTGGTGTCCGGTAGAACTAAAGGGCACTTTTCATCAACCCAGACCACGAGGTACCCCCATGGGACAGCCCCCGCCCCCGCCCGGCCCCCAGGGGCCCCAAGGCCCTTACCCGGGCCAGCCGCCGCAGGGACCGCCGCCCGGCTACGGGCAGCAGCCGCCACAGGGCATGCCCCCGCAGGGACCTCCTCCCGGACACCCTCAGGGCCCGCCCCCGGGATACGGGCAGCAGCCCCCGCAGGGTCCCCCCGGCCAGTTCCCGCCGCAGGGTCCCCCTCCCGGGTTCGATCCGTACGGCCAGCCGCCCGGAGCGCCGAAGAAGAAGACCGGACTGATCATCGGCGGTGCGGTCGGCGCCGTGGTGCTGATCGCGGCCATCGGCGGTGTCCTGGTGGTCGCCAACTCCAGCGGTGAATACGTCTCCATGCCCGACGACTGTGCGGAGGCGGTCGGTGATGACGCTGCCTCCAGCGCCTTCGACGGGACCGCCCCCGCGCTGTCCGGCGGCTTCACCGAGCACGACGTCGAGTCCGACGGCCGCTACGGGGAGCTGATCTGCGAGGGCAACTCCGGCGACCGCTCGGTCAGCTTCAACGTGGAACTCTTCGACCCGGAGCACCCGGAGAACGAGGAGAGCGTGCGCGAGCTCTTCGAGGGGGACGCACTGACCGACGAGTTCCTCGAGGAGGAGACCCCCCAGGGCCAGCTCACCCAGGAGGAGCACGGCCAAGGGATGTACACCGAGACCCTGTGGGACGAGACCTCGGTCGGTGACCAGGGCCTGGCCCTGGCCGTGTCGATGGGCGGTACCGACGACGACCTCTTCGACATGGGCACGGAATCCTTCGGGGTGGGCGCCTTCCTGGACGGCAACGTCGCCGGTGGCGTCATGATCAGCGACAGCGACGGCGTGCTCAGCACGGAGGAGCTGTTCAGCCTGGCCGAGGACGTGAGCGCCCAACTCCTGAGCCAGGTTTCCAGCGTGGCCGAGTAGCCGCACGAAAAGATCACCCGAGAGGCTGAACCGGCATGACCGAACCCACGCGGCCCGCGCGGCTCGGGCGGTCCGGCCGCCGTCGCTGGCCGCTCGTGCTGGCGGCGGCCGGGGCGGGAACGGTCCTGGTCGCCGGCGGGCTGGTCGTGTGGGACCAGGTCACCCACGACTACACCAGCCTGCCCGGCGACTGCGAGGAACTGCTGCCCGCCGACGTGGCCGACCGCCTGCCCGGAACGGACGCCTTCGAGCTCCGGGGCGGGCGGTCGGAGGCGGACGAGGACGGGGTGCTCCAGCTGGTGCACTGCGAGGCGGCCGGTGCGGTCTCCGGCGACCCGGTCGACTTCAGCCTCCAAGCCGTCCTGTACGACCCGGAGGAGCGGGAGGAGGTCAGCCGCATGCAGGCGATGCTCGCCGAAGGCCAGATGGAGCGCGAGTCCGACGACTTCGAGCTGGAGTACTCCGACCCGCCGATGCAAGCGGTGGAGTGGCGTTCGCTCGCGGTCGGCGACGGCGGGTACGCGACGGCCTCCCAGCCGATCAGCGAGGACGGGGGGCGCGCCGCCGAACTGTGGGCCTCCCTGGAGTACTCGGTCGCCAACGTCCGTGTGAGCCTCTTCCACCACACACAGGGGTCGGTCGCGCCCCTCGACAGCCTGGAGGCGTTGGAGGGCGTTGCGGAGGACCTGCAGCTCAAGCCTCCGGAATGAGCTTGCCCGGGTTGAGCACACCCTCCGGATCCAGAGCCGACTTCACC
The DNA here is from genome assembly GCF_054777395.1 of Nocardiopsis oceani. Taxonomy (NCBI): domain Bacteria; kingdom Bacillati; phylum Actinomycetota; class Actinomycetes; order Streptosporangiales; family Nocardiopsidaceae; genus Nocardiopsis; species Nocardiopsis oceani. The sequence goes on along the minus strand of NZ_BAAHAR010000066.1, from coordinate 5,944 downwards.
GCGCGCAGCACCTCGCCGCCCAGCGGGCCGAGTTCCGCCGCCATCCACGGCCGGTGGTCGGTGCCCACGGCGTGGTGGTGGGTGATGGTCCCGCCGTTGGCGACGATCGCGTCGGAGGCCGCCCGCTTGGCTCGGGCCCAGCGGGCGGCCGGGTCGTCGCCCGCGGCAGTGGCCACCGTGAAGTAGAGCGAGGCGCCGGTCGGGTACGTGTGCGAGACGTGGCACTGGACCACGGCCCCGCCCTCGTCGTCCTCCAAAGCGCCGGTCAGCGCGCCCACTACCGCCCGGTACAGCGGAAGCAGGTCGGTCCATGACGCGGCGGTCTCCAACGTCTCGGCGAGGATGCCCGCGGACAGCAGAGTGTCGCGGAGATAGGGGGCGTGGAAGCGGGTCTCCCGCCAGTGCGCCACCGGCCCCGGTCCGTACGGGGTACCGCCCGCGGCGGTCATCACCTCGCGGACCGCGGCTGCGCGCGCCTCGACCTCGGCGTCGGCGCCCTCGAAGCCGAGAACCGCCTGGCAGCCGGGGACGGCCTCACGCCCGCCGATGGCCGCGTTCACGAAGGTCTCGGTCTCGTCGGAGATCCGCGCCATGGTGGGCCGGGTGTCCGACTGCGCGAGCACGCGCAGGGCCGCCGCCCCGGTGGGGAAGTCGGGGAAGGACCACGCCTCGTCCAGAACCCGCTCCGGACGCGGCCGGACCCGCACGGCGACCTCGGTGATCACGCCCAGCGTGCCCTCCGAGCCGACGAGCAGGCGCCGCAGGTCCGGGCCGGCCGCGGAGGCCGGAGGGCCTCCCGCCTCCAGGGTGCCGCGGGGGGTGGCCATCCGCAGGCCCACCACCATGTCCTCGAACCGGCCGTAACCGGATGAGGCCTGGCCGCTGGACCGGGTGGCGGCGTACCCGCCGATGGTCGCGTATTCGTAGCTCTGCGGGGTGTGCCCGAGGGTGAGCCCGTGCTCGGCCAGCATCGACTCGGCGTGCGGGGTGCGTACGCCCGCGCCCAGGACGGCCGTCAGCGAGGTGGCGTCCAGGGAGACCAGATCGTCGAGTCGGCGCAGGTCAAGGGCGATGACGGCGGGGAAGCCGCCGTCCACCGGGGTGAGGCCGCCCACAACGCTCGTGCCGCCGCCGAAGGGCACCACGGCCACCCGGTGCGCCGAGCAGACCGCCAGCAGCCGCTCCACCTGATCGTGGTCGGCCGGGTACAGCACCGCGTCGGGGGCGGGCGAGGCCTGCCCCGCGCGCCGGGCGAGCAGGTCGGGGGTGCTCTTACCGCCGGTGTGGCGGAGGCGGACCGCGTCGTCGGTGCTCAGGTGATCGTTTCCCACAACCTCGGTGAGCGCGGCGCGGAGGCTGACGTCCAGACGGGGCTGGGGGAGGGGCACGTCCCCCTCGGCGACCGGGGGCATGTCCTCGGTCCGGGCGCGCAGCACCTGGGAGATGAGTTCGCGCAGGCCGGGGTCGAGTTCCTTCGCCTTGGCCGGGTCGCCCCAAGCGAACCAGCTCATGTCCGGTGCGGTGTCGGTGGCGTGGTCAGTGCGAGCATCGTGGGTCATGCCCTACAGTTTTACATATGGCGTCAAAACGTAACGTAGAGGACGAGATTCTCGACGCGGCCCACGCCTGCGTCGAAGCCTTCGGGGTGCGCCGGACCACCCTGACCGACGTGGCCCGCCGCGCCGGGGTCAGCCGCCCCACCGTCTACCGGCGCTGGCCCGACGTGACCGCCCTGGTCGCGGACCTGCTCACCCGTGAACTCCGCAGCATCCTCATCGCGGAGGAAGTGGAAGCCGAGCGGGAGGCAGAGCAGGAGGCGGAGCGCGGTGCGGGGACAGAGCGGGACGCGGCGCCGGAGAGCGTTCGGAAGCAGCTGGTCCGGCACGCCTCCGGGGTCGCCCGGGCGATGCTCGCCCACCCCCTGGTCGGCCGCATCGTCGACACCGAGCCGGAGCTGCTGGCCACCTACACCTTCCACCGGCTCGGCAGCAGCCACCGGGCCGCCCTCGAACTGGTCGAACCGGCCGTCGTCGAAGGGCAGGCCGACGGCTCCGTCCGCGGGGGAGACCCCGGCGTCCTCGCCCACATGGTCATGGTCACCGTGCAGAACACCGTGACCTCCCGCCGACTGTTCGCCGACGTGCTCGACCACGAAGGCCTGGTCGACGAAGTGGCCGCCCTGCTGGACGGCTACCTCCAACCCTAAGGACGCCTCCCATGCGCCAGAACGACCGCTCCACGTCCCTCAACGCCCCCCAACGAGCCGCTGACCTCGCCGAACTGGAGGCCCACCCCGAGGTGGACGTTCTGGTGGTCGGCGGGGGAGTCACCGGGGCCGGTGTGGCCCTGGACGCCGCCTCCCGCGGCCTGTCCACCGTGCTCGTCGAACGCGACGACCTGGCCTTCGGCACCAGCCGCTGGAGCTCGAAACTCGTGCACGGCGGTCTGCGCTACCTCGCCAAGGGGCAGGTCGGCATCGCCTACGAGAGCGCCCGCGAGCGCGACGTCCTCATGCGCGTCACGGCGCCCCACCTGGTCCGCCCGATGCCCATGGTGATCCCCGTCCACCGGGGGACCGGTCTGGCCAGGACGCTCTTCCTGCGCGGCGGGCTGGGCATGGGCGACCTCCTGCGCGTCCTGTCCGGGACGCCCGCCAACGTCCTGCGCGCACCCCGGTTCCTCAACGCACGACAGACCCGACGCCTGCTGCCGGGGGTCGAGACCGAAGAGCTGCTCGGCGGCATCCTGTCCTTCGACGGCCAGCTCGTCGACGACGCCCGGCTGGTGCTGGGCATCGCCCGCACCGCGTCCCGGGAGGGGGCCCGGATCATCACGCGCTGCTCGGCCGACAACGTCACCTCGGACGGCGTGTCCCTGCGCGACGAGACCGACGGGCGGATCATCCCGGTACGGGCCCGAGCGGTGGTCAACGCTACCGGGGTCCACGCCGACGCCCTCGACCCGAGGATCCGGCTGAGCCCGAGCCGCGGCACCCACCTGGTCCTGGACGGGGCGACGCTCGGGAACCCCAAGGCCGCGCTGACGGTCCCGCTCGAAGGGAGCGTGAGCCGGTTCGTGTTCGCGCTGCCGCAACCGGACGGGCGGGTCTACGCCGGGCTCACCGACCAACCGGTGGACGGTCCGGCCGAGCGGGTTCCCGAGGTGCCCGAGGAGGACGTCGACTTCCTCCTCACCCAGTTCAACCGGGCGTTGTCCACCTCGCTGACCAGGTCGGACGTGATCGGTGCCTTCGCCGGACTGCGGCCGCTGCTGCACGGGGCCGGGACGAGCGCGAGCCTCTCCCGGGAACACGCCGTGTCGGTCGCGCCCAACGGGGCGGTGACGGTGGTCGGCGGCAAGCTCACCACCTACCGGGCGATGGCGGAGGAGGCCGTGGACACGCTGGTCACGGTGCACCGGCTGCCCGCCGGCCGGTGCCGCACCCGGGAGATCCCGCTGGTCGGTGCCGCGCCGCACGGGGAGCTCGACGCCGTCGACGCGCCGCGGCACCTGGTGGCCAGGTACGGGACCGAGGCGGTGGACGTGGTCGCCGAGGCCGGGGGAGACCCGGAGCTGCTGGCCCCGGTCGTCCGGGGCATCACCCCGGCCGAACTGCGCTTCGGCGTGCGGCACGAGGGCGCGCTCGACATCGCGGATCTGCTGGAGCGTCGGAGCCGGATCGCGCTGGTCGACGCCGACCGCGAGTTGGCCGAGTCGGCGGCCAAGGAGGCGCTCGCGGCGGTGGGCTGAGCCTGAGGAGGAGGGGCTCGGGAAACGGTTCGGGGGGAATTCGGGAAACTCGCCACACCCCGTACCCCTGTTAAGCGACGATGTGATCGCGTAAGGTCATACCGGTTCGAGCCTCCCTCCCCCCTCGGACACTCCCGCAGCCGCCCCCGTTCCGGCTCGCCCGTCCACTGAGCCGTCCCGCCGAAGGAGTCAGCCATGACGACGCTCGTTGCCGTGCCAACCCTCACCACGACCGAGGACAGTGTTCTCCAGAGGGTTCCGGACGAGTACCGGCACTTCTTCAACGGTCGACGGCCGGTGCCGTTCACCAAACGCCGCTGGGAGTTCGCCGGTGAGCCGATCAGTGTGCCGCTCGTCCGGGCCTTCCTGGAAACCTGCGCGGCCGGGAACGACTCCGACTACCAGTACGTGTTGACGCTGCTCGGCGCAGAGCTGGCCACCAACGCGATCCGGCACAGCAGGTCGGGGGAGCCAGGCCAGACCTTCGTCATCCGGGTGGACCGGGGGCCGAACGGGCTGACGGTGACCTGTCGCGACAACGGGACACCCGTGAGCGCGCTCAGGGGAGAGGGCGGCCAGTTGTTCGCCGCGTCGCCCGAGGAGCGGCTCACCGCCGAGGACGGGCGGGGTCTGGCGCTGATCGACAGCTTCGCCACCACGTGGGGGGACAACGGGCACCCGAGCATTCGCAAGGTGTGGTTCCACCTGGCCTACGACCTCACGGGGAGTTCCTGGCCCGCGGCCTGATCCGGGATGCCTGGCGGGGGATGCCCGATCCGGGATGCCTGGTCGGGATTGTCGGTTCGGGCTCTCTGACCTGGTGGTCGGCGGGGGCGGCACTTGCCAGGGGGCGTGGTGCATGCCACTATTTCCTACTTACAGGTAACTTTGTGGCGCGGGTCACGGAATGGCGCGTTTCCGTGCATCCTCGGGGCCTACTGGGGTCTGTCCGGGCGTCACAGTCGCCTGTACGTCGGCACCGTTCACCGAACGCGGTCCGCGTCTGCTCTGACCGCCCGCGTCGCCTCCCCGGCGGCCTGTCCCCCAAGGTGCCTCCATGGACACAGCCCTCACGACGGTCGGTCTCCCGATCGCTCTCGGCATCATCATGCTGGGTCTCGGACTGTCCCTGACCATCAAGGACTTCACCCGCCTGCTGTCGATGCCCTGGACGATCGTGCTGATCCTGGGCTGTCAGATCGTCCTTCTGCCGGTCTTCTGTTTCGGCCTGGTGCTGGTCTTCGTCAACTACTTCGACCTCTCACCGCTGCTCGCTGTCGGCATGATGATGATGGCCGCGTCGCCGGGCGGTACGACCGCGAGCCTGTACAGCTACCTGTTCAAGGGCAACGTCGCGCTCAACATCTCGCTGACCGCGATCAACTCGCTCACCGCGATGGTGACCCTGCCCCTGATCACCGGCTTCTCACTCGGCTACTTCACCGACGGCGGGTCCATCGGGCTGCAGGCCGACAAGATGGTGCAGGTCTTCGCCGTCATCCTGGTTCCTGTCGCTATCGGCATGTTCATCCGGGCGAAGATGACGTCCTTCGCCGAGGGCATGGAGCGTCCGGTCAAGCTCGGGTCCATCCTCGTGCTCATCGCGGTCATCGCCGGCGCGATCGCCGCCGAGTGGGCCAACCTGCCCGAGTACATCGTGTCGGTGGGCCTCATGGTCCTGATCTTCAACGTGGTCAGCCTGGTGGTGGGCTACTGGGCGCCCCGCATGGTCGGTACCAAGCGGCCGGAGGCCATCGCTTCCTGCATGGAGATCGGCCTGCACAACACGACGCTGTCGCTGACCATCGCGGTGACCGTTCTGGACAGCACGGAGATCGCGATTCCCTCGGCGGTCTACGGCGTGATGATGTTCTTCACGGCAGCCGTCGCCGGTGTGCTGCTCACCCGCCGCAACGCCCGAGAGGAAAAGGCCGAGGCCGCTGGTGCCGCCGGGGGATCTGGGGCCGCCGGGGGACCTGGGGGATCTGGGGCCGCCGGAGCCACCGAACCGACCGGCTGATCAGGGCACTAGTGGTGCTGTCACCAGGGGTGCCACTGGATCCGGTGCAGGGCGATTTCAAAGTTGCTGGTCTGAGTCGTATGCCCCGTGATGTCTGATCCAGGATGTTCACCGAGTGTGACGGTGAAACGAAGATGGCCTTCCTGGCGGGACGATGGGAGTTACCAGACTTCC
>NZ_BAAHAR010000065.1:0-29774 GCF_054777395.1 Nocardiopsis oceani | reverse complement strand
CCGCCGTCGCAGCGAAGCGGGTCAAGGTGGAGCGCCAATGACGCGCGAAGCGCTCGATGGCGACGACCTTGACGCGCGCAGCGGAGACGGCCACCATCAAGCGGCAGGAAACGGGGCAACCCGCACCACCAGGGAACCACCCGCACCCAACAACAAACCCCCACCCACCCCGAGCCCCACCCACGCGGACTCCCCACCCACGCGGAAAACGGCACACCCCAAGGGCAGGGCAACCAAACCCCCCTTGTCACCAGGGTCTTAGACGAGGGAGTTCGGCCACGGTCCCCAACCCGCGAGAGCTGGGTTTTCTCCCCATGTGGCACGGGGGTTCTTAGCGGCATCGTCGTTGGTGGGCCGACGAGCGGCGTCGGCCGAAGCCACCAGGGGGAACCATGACCTACGACGACCTGCGCACCGCCACCGGAAACGCCATGCGCGACGAACGCCTGCGGCAGGCCGCCCTCGGACGCCACGCACGTCGGCTCCGCGCGGAGGCCCGTGCACGCCGCAGAGAGGAACGTCGGGGCCGGAGAGCATAATGGAGGCATGCCCCTCCATTCGGACACCAGCCCCGTCTTCGTCGGCCGAGAGAACCAGCTCCAGCTCCTGACCGCCCAGGCCGACCGCGTCCGGAGCGGGCCGCCGGAGGGTCTGCTGATCGGCGGGGACGCGGGGGTCGGCAAGAGCCGCCTCATCACCGAGTTCACCGCCACCCGGCCCGCCGGAACGGTTTTCGTGGGGGCGTGCCTGCAACTGGGCGTGGACGGGCTGTCCTACGCCCCCTTCACCGCGGTGCTCCGCCAGGTCCTCCGGGAACGCGGCCGGGAGCCCTTCGAGGCCGCCGCACCGGGCGGTGTCGGAGAGTTCGCCCGCCTCCTGCCCGAGCTGGGCGAGTCGCCAGCGGACCGCCGGGAGAACCGGGGCATCCTCTTCGAACAGGTCCTGCGCCTGTTCGACCGGGTCGCCGGGGACGAGGGCGTCACCGTGGTGCTGGAGGACCTGCACTGGTCCGACGGCGCCACCCGCGACCTCCTGGTGTTCCTGGCCCGCAACCTGGCCCGGCCCGGTACCCAGATCGTCACCACCTACCGCAGCGACGACCTGTACCGGGCTCACCCACTGCGGCGGCTCCTCCCCCAGATCGAGCGCCTGCCCGGGGTGGGCCGGATCCAGTTGGAGCCGCTCACCAAGGAGGCGGTGGGCCGCCAGGCCGCCGCCATCCGGGGCCGGGAACTAGCTCCGGAGGAACTCGACATCCTGTTCCAGCGCAGCGAGGGCGTACCGCTGTTCGTGGAGGCACTGGCCACCTCCGATCCCCACCCCGACCGGGACGGCCCGGACCTGCCCGACCACTTCCGCGACCTCCTGCTGGAACCGGTCCACCGCTTCGACGACACCGCCCTGGCCGTGCTCCGGACCGCGGCCGTGGGCGCCGTGAGCGGCAGCGTGGAACACGAGATGCTACAGCTGGCCGCCGCTCTCCCAGAGCGTGAGTTGGAGGCCGCACTGCACACCCTGGTCGACGCCAACGTCCTACGCGCCGGACGTACCGACTACCGGTTCCGGCACGCTATGCTTCGCGACGCGGTGCACGGGGAGATCCTGCCCGGACCGCACACACGGCTGCACCTGCGCTTCGCCCAGCTCATCGACGAATACCCGGAGCTGGTGCCGCCCGACCGCCGTGCCGCGGAACAGGCCCACCACTACCAGGCCGCACTCGACCTGCCCCGAGCCATGGAGGCCGCTTGGTGGGCGGCGCTGCGCGCCGGGGACACCCTCGCCTTCGACGAGGAACTGGACATGCTGGAACGGGTGCTCTCGCTGTGGGACCGAGTGCCCGAACCCAACGCGAGGGTGGCGGGCCTCGATTGGGCCGAAGTGGTCAGCGAAGCGGCCGGGGCCGCGCTCTCCGCCGGCCGCAACCGACGGGTCCTGGAACTGGTCGACGGTGCTCTGGACAGTGTTCCGGAGGCCCCCGAGGACGACCACACCCGCACGGTGCGGGCGGTCCTGCTGCGTCGACGCGGTCAGGTCCGCGCTCACGAGGAGCGCGAGGCCGGTCTCGCCGACCTGCTCCGCGCATTGGAGCTGCACCCACCGCACATGCCGGACTTCGCGCAGCTGCTCGCCACCCTGGCCAGGGAGACCCTGCTCCTGCGCAACGACCGGACCACGAGCCCCGAACTACTCGAGATGCACATGGCCGCCATCGACGGCCGGAGCCCGCGCGAGCTGGCGGAGAGGGCGATCGAGGTGGCTGGCAAGGATGACGAGGCGAGCAAGTGCGCAGCGGCGGACGCCCGCATCACCCTGGGCGCCATCGAGATGGCTGAGGGGGACCCCGAACGCGGCCGACCGCTGCTGGAGGAGGGGATCCGCCGCGCGGCCGCCGTCGCCGAGCCCATCCTGGAAGCTCGCGGTGCCGGGGATCTCGGGTACTTCCTGCACAGGTACGGACTGCACCGCGAGGGCCTGGAAGTACTGGAGGGGTCCCTGGCCCGGCACGAGGCGCTGGGCTGGGCTTCGGTGCACAAGGCCCCCACCCACCTGAACCGGGCCGAGATCCACTTCGAACTCGGTGAGCTGGCCACGGCCCGGGACATCATCCGAGGCACGCTGGACGCCGCCAGCAGAGAGCGGCACCGGCCCTACATCCTGGCCGTGGGCGCGCGCATCGCCGCGGCGGTGGGCGACCTGTCCGCCGCGCGCGCCGCCGTGGGGCCCGTGGGAGACCGTTCGATGCTCACCGAACACCGGGTGAGCATCGTCCAGCTCCGGGCGCTGAGTTCGCTCGAGACGGCGCTGGCCGAGGCGGACGTGGACGAGGCCCTGTCCCTGTCCCGAGCCGTGCTGGAGGCGTCCGTCATGCGGTCCACACCCGGATACGCGTGGCCGCTCTTGGAAGCCATGGGCGAGGCCGCGCGCCAGGGTGTGGGGCGGCGGCGCGGCACACGGACCGTGGAGGCGGCACGGCTGGTCCGGGACCTGGTGGGCGGGGCCGCCGAGCCGCTCCCGGCCGAGACAGGAATCAGTCCGGCCCACGCAGCGACGGTGTCTGCACTGCTGGCCGAGGTGGACGGAGCGGCACCGGCCGAGCAGGCGGAGCTGTGGGGCGCGGCCGTGTCCGAGTGGGAGGCCACCCCCCTTGTGCTGAACCTCGCTCGGGCCCGGTTGCGTGCGGCCGGGGCCCTGGTCTCCACCGGTGACCGGGACCGGGCGGCGGACCTGGTGCGCCGGGTGCACGGGGTGGCCACGGAGTGCGGCGCGCGGCCCCTTGCCGGTGCCGCGGAGGCGCTCGCCCGACGACTGGGCACGGGAGTGTCCGAGGACGCGGCACCTCCGCCGGCACCCGCCGGGTTGACCGCGCGCGAGCTGGAGGTACTCCGGCTGCTGTCCCTGGGCGGCACCAACGCGCAGATCGCCGAGGAGCTCTTCGTCAGTCCCAAGACCGCCAGCGTGCACGTGTCCAACATCCTCGCCAAACTCGACGTGCCCAACCGGGCCACGGCGGGCGCCCGCGCCCGCGAACTCGGTTTGGCCTAGGAGTGGGCTTCGGCGGCACGCTCGGGGACGGCCCTGACGGATGTGACCGCGTGCCCGGGCTCAGGCCTCCTGGACGACGCGGTCCACGACCTTGGTGACCAACTCGTCCAGGGAGCCTTCGGGCGCGAGGACGCCGGGCAGGGTGAGGTACTCGGTGACCACCCAGTTCAGCGCGAGGTAGAGCAGGACCACCGTGTCCCGGTCGCCGGGCATTCCGGATTCCTCGTGGAAGGCGATGTTGGCGTCCAGGTCCGCGCGGACGCGGGCGGTGATGTCCGCGCGCAGCTCCGGGCGGCGGGTCGCCTCCAGCTGGAGTTCCAGGCTGGCCAGGAAGACGCTGGGGGCGGCAACCATGCGGGCGACCGTGCCGCGCATGACCTCGGCGAGCTTGTCCCGGTCGTAAGGGCCGGTGAGCACGTTGTCCCACTCGGCCTGTCCGGGCATGAAGCGCTCGTAGGTGCGCACGCTCGCCTGGGCGAGCAGGTCCTCGCGATGGGCGAAGTAGTTGGAGGCGGTGCCGACGGGCACGCCGGCCCGGGTGTCGACGGCGCGGAAGGTGAGCCCGCGCGCACCCTCCTCGGCGAGCGCCTCGATGGCGGCGTCCAGCAGGGCTGCCCGCCGCTCCGGGTTTCTGACCATGCTCTCTCCCTCTCACGGAAAACTCTCGAAAAACCGCTTGGCAAACCACTACATGCAAAGTACTTTGAATGAAGTACTTCAAGTGTAGTGGTCAAGTGACTACGCGAATACCCCTGAGGAGCACCATGCGAACCCTCACCTACTTCGTCGCGGTCTCGCTGGACGGCTACGTCTGCGCTCCCGACGGTTCCTTCGACTTCTTCTTCACCAGCGACGCCGACGGAGACCTCGGGGACAACGGCGAGTTCCACGTGAACGAGTACCCGGAACTGCTCCCCACGGTGGTGCGGACCCAGCTCGGGCTGGACGTGCCCAATAAGCACTTCGACACCATGCTCCAAGGCCGCGGCTCCTACCAGGTCGCCCTGGACGAGGGCGTCACCAGCCCGTACGCACACATGCGCGAATACGTCTTCTCTCGCACACTGCCCGAGGACATCGACCCGAACGTGACGGTCGTCGCCACCGACCCGCTGGAAACCGTCCGCGCACTCAAGAAGGAGGACCGCCCTCTGGGTGTCTGCACGGTCGGAGGACCGAACCTGGCTGGGTACCTACTCCCGGAGATCGACGAGCTCATGATCAAGCGCTATTCGGTCGTGGCCGGGGCCGGTAAGGCGCTCTTCGAGGGCGCGGCCTTCGACCCGGCCCGGTTCGAGCGGGTGCAGAGCACCGTCTTCGAGGACGGAAGCGACTACACCCTCTACCGGCGCGTCCCGTCCGGCGCGGCGTGACCGCGACCGTGCCGGAACCGCCCCCCTTCGCACTCAGACCGTCCAGCAGTTGGTGATGGGCAGGCGGCGGTCCCGGCTCAGGTTGCGGGAGCTGATCTTGGTACCGGGCGCGGACTGGCGGCGCTTGTACTCGGCCCGGTCCACCAGCCGGATCACCCGGCGCACCAGGTCCGGGTCGTATCCGGCGAAGACCAGTTCGGCCTCCCCTCGGTCGGTGCCCACGTAGGCGTCCAGGACCGAGTCCAGGAGGTCGTAGTCCGGCAGGGAGTCCGCGTCGAGCTGGTCGGGGCGCAGTTCGGCGCTGGGCGGTTTGGTCACGGAATTCCCGGGGATCGGCGGGGTCTCGCCCCGGCGGGCCGCCTCGGCGTTGCGCCAGCGCGACAGCTCCCACACCAGGCTCTTCCAGCAGTCCTTGATGGGGGCGAAGCCGCCGACCGAATCCCCGTAGAGAGTGGAGTAGCCGGTGGCGGCCTCGCTTTTGTTACCGGTGGCCAGGACCAGGTGGCCCTCCTGGTTGGACAGCGCCATGAGCAGTGTGCCGCGTACCCGGGCTTGAAGGTTCTCCGCCGCCAGCCCGGTCAGGGCAGCGTCCGCGGCGGCGGTCGCCTGCTCGAAGGCGGCGACCGCGGGCGAGATCGGCACGGTGCGGGACGCGAAGCCCTGGCGTTCGGCCAGGTCCTCGGCATCGGCCACCGAGTGCGCACTGGAGTGGGCGCTGGGCAGCAGGACCCCGTGCACCCGCTCCGGACCCAGCGCGTCCACCGCGATGGTCGCGGTCAGTGCCGAGTCGATACCGCCGGAGATCCCCAGGACCGCCGACCCGAAACCGTTCTTGGCCGCGTAGTCGCGCAGACCGAGGACCAGCGCGCGGTAGACCTCACCGGTGTCGGAGAGGGGGTCGGGGCGCGGCGTGACGGTGTTGGCGCGCGGCTCGTAAGCGGGCACCGGATCCTCGGACAGGACGCGGCGGACCACCCGCAGGCCGTCGACCACCTCGCCGTCGGCCGCCCCCTCCCGGACCTCCGCGGCGGCGGGCAGGTCCAGCTCGGTGGTCAGGAGCGCCTCCTCGAACTGCGGTGCGCGGGACACCAGTTCGCCCTCGGAGTCCACCACCAGGGAGTCGCCCTCGAAGACCAGCTCGTCTTGACCGCCGACCATGTTCACGTACGCCAGGGCGGCACCGATCTCGCGGGCGCGACGGGAGCACAGTTCGAGGCGCACGTCGTCCTTGTGCCGCTCGTACGGTGAACCGTTCAGCGTCACGAGCAGCCCGACCCGGGCGGCGCGGGCCGCGGTGACCGGACCGCCGTCCTGCCACAGGTCCTCGCAGACAGCCAGGGCCACGTCCACGCCGCGTACCCGGATCACCGGCAGGGTGTCGCCGGGCACGAAGTTGCGGAACTCGTCGAAGACCCCGTAGTTGGGCAGGTGGTGTTTGGCCGAGGTGAGCTCGACCCGCCCCCGGCGCAGCACGGCCACCGAGTTCTGGGGCGCGCCCGAGGGCTGCCCGTACCGCTCCCCCGGCCCCTGACGGCGGGAGAGATAGCCCACCACGACCGGCAGTTCCCCCAGCCCGTCGCGTTCCAGTTCGGCGGCGAGGGCGCGGGTGGCCCGGACCGAAGCCGAAACGAACGAGTCGCGCAGCGCCAGGTCCTCCACCGGATAACCGGTGACGGTCATCTCCGGAAGGAGCGCCAGATGGGCGCCGTCCTCGGCGGCCCGGCGGGCGGCGTCCACCACTGCACGACAGTTACCCTCCAGGTCTCCCACGGTGGGGTTGACCTGGGCCAGTGCGATTCTCAGCTGTGCCACGTCCCGAGCGTAGCGAGCGTGTGTTTCGTGGCGTGTTTCGCTCCCCGGCACTTCGCCCCGGCTCCTCTCCCGCGCGGGCCGCCGGGACCGCCGACCTTTTTCCTGGCCGGTTTTCGGGCCCGGCGGGGTCCGAAACGCCGCTGCCAGCGGTCATAATGCGTGTGCGGGTGACGGTCCGGGCAGGCTCGATGGCGTGTGCGGAAATACCCTGGAAATATCCGCACGGCAGACTGGTCCCGGGACAACGCGTCCGGCTTGGCTCCACAGCGCGTGGACCGGGACCGACCGGCATCGAGGAAGGTTGATCGTGAATCGACAGCAGGAATTCGTGCTCCGCACGTTGGAGGAGCGCGACATCCGGTTCGTGCGGCTGTGGTTCACCGACGTGCTCGGGTACCTCAAGTCCGTGGCGGTGGCCCCCGCCGAACTGGAGGCGGCCTTCTCCGAGGGCATCGGGTTCGACGGTTCCGCCATCGAGGGTTTCGCGCGGGTCTACGAGGCCGACATGCTCGCCCAGCCCGACCCCGCCACCTTCCAGGTGCTGCCCTGGCGCAACGAGCCGCACGGCACCGCGCGCATGTACTGCGACATCCTCATGCCCGACGGCTCGCCCTCCCCGGCCGACCCCAGGCACGTGCTGAAGCGACAGCTCAGCAAGGCCTCCGACCTCGGGTTCACGTTCTACACGCACCCCGAGATCGAGTTCTACCTGCTCAAGAAGTTCCCCGAGCACGGTGAGTTCCCCGAGCCGAACGACTCGGGCGGCTACTTCGACCACACGCCGCACAACAGCGCGCACGACTTCCGACGCAACGCGATCAACATGCTCGAGGCCATGGGCATCTCGGTGGAGTTCAGCCACCACGAGGGCGGCCCCGGCCAGCAGGAGATCGACCTGCGCTACGCGGACGCGCTCACCACCGCCGACAACATCATGACCTTCCGGCTCGTGATGAAGGAGGTGGCGATGGAGCAGGGCGTGTACGCGACCTTCATGCCCAAGCCCTTCACCCAGTACCCGGGGTCGGGTATGCACACCCACCTGTCGCTGTTCGAGGGCGACCGGAACGCCTTCTACGAGCCCGGCGCCGAGTACCAGCTGTCCAAGGTGGGGCGCGGCTTCATAGCCGGGCTGCTGCGGCACGCCGACGAGATCGCGGCCGTCACCAACCAGTGGGTGAACTCCTACAAGCGCATCTGGGACGACCCGGCCGCCTCGGCGGGCATGGGCGGCGAGGCCCCCGCCTACATCTGCTGGGGCCACAACAACAGGTCAGCGCTGGTCCGGGTGCCGATGTACAAGCCCGGAAAGTCGAACTCCAGCCGGATCGAGATCCGTTCGCTGGACAGCTCCGCCAATCCGTACCTGGCCTACGCGGTGATCCTGGCCGCCGGGCTGAAGGGCATCGAGGAGGGGTACGAGCTCCCTCCGGGCGCGGAGGACGACGTGTGGGCGCTGACCGACGCCGAGCGCCGCGCGCTGGGTATCAGGCCGCTCCCGCAGAGCTTGGACGAGGCCCTGCGCCTGATGGAGAACAGCGAGCTGGTCGCCGAGACCCTCGGCGAGCACGTGTTCGACTTCTTCCTCAGGAACAAGAAGGCGGAGTGGAACTCCTACCGCCGCCAAGTGACGCCGTACGAGCTGCAGCGGTACCTGCCCACACTCTAGATCCAGTTTTCGCGCGCCGGGGCGACTGGAAGGGAATACAGGAAAGCATAGGCCTTCGTTGGCTGGGACTATGTGTTCATTCTTCGACTGAGCATACGGATGCCCGCTATCACACCCATGCATGCTTGAATACAAGTCCGCTGATTTTCAAGCAATAGCCTGCCCCGGAGCGGCGGGGAGTGTCAGCGGTGCTGCCCGTACTGAGGCCCGGTGTGCGGCTGTGGAGGGTGGTGCTGGGGTTGCTGGTGGGCCTGCTGCCCGGGCTGATGTTGAGGGGACATCCGCACCACCATCCGACCGAAAACCATCGCCAGGTCCCCCTGGGCGGCGACAATGCCGCCGATCATCAAAGCGATGGCAGCCAGCGCCATCCCGATCGGGTTCTCTTGGTCAGCGGAGTAGAAGAATGTTCCAGCAGCCATGAGGCCGCCGACGATGAGAAAAAGGTACTTCATGGCTGGGCACACTAGCGCACTCGGGCGTACCCGAGCCCTTCGTATCGGGGTTCTGGCTGGTTCCGGCCACGGTCCCGCTCGCCGCGGGGTCAGCATCAACCGATCCCCCGGTTGCGCCGGTATTCCCGGAGTCAGTGACCAGCACGTCACATACCCCTGGGGGTAGTATTGCCTACCAGGGTGGTCGACTAATCCGCTCAGGCCCCTCCAGCCGCCCTGCCCTGACCTTGCCCGACTCCATCTCCAGGAGCCACACACATGAGCAAGAACGTCGACGTCTCCGCCGTACGAGCACAGGTCGACAGCAACTCCGCACCGCTACTGGTGGACGTGCGCACCCCGGCTGAATTCGAGAGCGTGCGCATCCCCGGCGCGGTCAACCTCCCCCTCAGCGAGCTCAGCGCGCACGCCGAGCGCGTGGCCAGGGACGCCTCCGAGCAGGTTGTCCTCGTGTGCCAGACCGGCCCACGCGCCGAACAGGCCCAGAACAAGCTGGCCGCCGCGGGGCTGAGCGACACCGTCGTGATGACCGGCGGGATGAACGCCTGGACCGCCACCGACGCCCCCGCCGTGCGCGGCCGGGAACGCTGGGCCCTGGAGCGCCAGGTGCGCCTGGCCGCCGGCTCCCTGGTGCTGGTCTCGGCACTGGCTGGCTTGGCGTGGACCCCCGCTCTGTTCGTCGCCGCCTTCGTGGGCGCCGGGCTGACGTTCGCCGGTCTCACCAACACCTGCGGCATGGCCCACCTGCTGGCCAAGCTTCCCTACAACCAGCCCGCCGGCTCGGTGGACGTCGAGTCTTCCCTCGCCCGGATCAGCCGGGCCGGTTCCCGCGCATGAGCCGCGCGGCCGCCAGGCCTTCGCGCCACCGCCTGGCCTAACTGAGTCCGAGTTCTCGGGCCTTGGCGACGGCGGCCGTGCGGTTGGTGACCCCCAGCTTGCCCATCAGGTTGGTGACGTGCACGCTCACCGTCTTCGCGGAGATGAACAGCGCCTCGCCCACCTCCCGGTTGCTCAACCCCTTGGCCACCTCCACCAGAACCTCCGCCTCGCGCGCGGTCAGCCCGGCGGGGAGCACGGCCGGCTCCGCCGGGGCCGTGGCGCCGCCGAGCGCCTCGCGCATCTCGTCCACGAACTGGCGCACGAGGTGGACGTCGAACCCGGACAACAGGCCCTCGGCCCGCTCCAACAGCTCCCGCGCGTAGGCGTGCTCACCCGCGGCGCGGGCCGCCCAGAAGGCGCCGTACAGGTTGCGGACCAAGCCCGTCCGGTCGCCGCGTTCGGCGAGGGAGAGCGCCTCCTTCCAGTGGACGAGCGCCGTGGCGGGGTCCCCCTCCAGGAAACCCCACGAGGTGTTCCAGACCAGCTGGCCGATGGGCGCGACCGGCCAGTCGTCGTCCCCCAGCACGGAAGGCAGCCGACCCGCGAGCTCCTCCGCCAAGGCAACGTCCGCTGCCGTGCCCCGGCGGCGGAGCCGCCAGACGAGCTCGGCAGAGGTATTGATCCCGGTGAAGCTGAACTTGGTCTGGGAGAGCAGCCCGATGTCGGCCTCGCCCTCCAGCACCAGCCGTGCCGCTTCCTCGAGGCGCTCACCCGGCCCGTACATCAGCAGGCGCACTTCGGCGAGGTAGAGGCTCATGTACTCCATCGGTGTGGAGGTGGCCCTGGGCATGAGCTGGACGAAGGTGCCGATGGCTTCCCGGGCCCCCTCCCAGTCCCCGGCCACGATGAGCAAGTCGGCGAGCACGGCCTGCCTCCGGGCCTCGTCCCGGTCCTCGGACAGCGGGAAGCGGTCCAGCATCCGCCAGGCCTCGTCGAGCCTTCCCAAGGAGTGCAGCAGGCCGGCCGCCCCGGTGCTGTAACCGACCCCTTGGCTGCGTAGGACGCCCAGTTCGGCGCAGCGGTCGAGGATTTCCAGGCTGCTGCTGAGCGCGTCCTCGACGTGGAGGCGGTAGCGGTGGTGGACTCCGATGTTGTTGAGGCCGCGCAGCTCGACTTGGATCTCGCCCAGTTCCCGGGCGATGCGCACGCCCTCCTGCAGCATCTCCAGGGACGCGTCGGCGGCGAACACGTCCCCGAGGCTGCCCAGGGTGATGAGCGCGTCGGCCTCGCTGGCCCGGTTTCCGCCACGGCGGGCTTCCCCGACGGCGGCGCGGGCGGCCTCCTCGGCCTCCGCGCTCCGGCCCAGCAGCATGAGCACCGAAGCGGTCGTGGCGCTCACCGCGGCCCGCTCCGTGTGGTCCTCGGGCAGGAGGGCCGCGGCGGCGCGTAGGTCGTCCAGGGCCCCGGTCCGCCCCAGGTCCTTGTAGGCCCAGGCGCGGGCGACCAGCAGCCGGGCCGCCATCTCGGGGTCGGCGGCCGGGTCGAGCTCGGCGAGCGCCTCTGAAGCGTGGTCAACCGCCCTGCGCAGACTTCCCGCTACCTGCGCCGCCCTACAGACCTCCAGCAGGAGCTCGTCGTGGGACGCGTCCAGCCGGTCGGCGGCGTCGGGGACCAGCTCCCACAGTTCCAGGACCCGCTCCAGCAGCTCCAGGTGCTCGGGGTGGGCGGCGGAAGCAGCGGCCCGGTCGGCCGCCTCCCACGTCGCGGTCAGGGCCCGGGGGTGGTCGTGCGCTGCGTAGGCGTGGTGGGACAGCTGGGCGACCGCCTGGGCGCGGGGCAGACCGGGAACCCCGGCGTCGAGCACCTCCGCGTAGCGCCGGTGGGCCCGCACCCGCTGCCCCGGCAGGAGCTCACCCTTCACCGCCTCGGCGAGCAGCGCGTGCCGGAACACGTACCCGGTGTCGGTGGCACGCAGGACCCGGGCGTCGACGGCCGCGCGCAGCGCCTCGTCCAGGTCGTCCTCGGAGATCCCCGAGAGGTCGGCGACCTCGGCGAGCAGGACGTGCTCGACCCGGTCCCCGGCCACCGAGGCCAGGCCGAGGACCCGGCGGGCGGCTCCGGGCAGGGGTTCGACGGCGCGCAGCAGAAGCTCCCGGGGCCCGTCCGGGAGCGCGGTCGAGGGATCGGGCTCTGAGAGGAACGACTCGACGAAGAGCGGGTTGCCGCCGCTGCGCTCGTAGAGCAGGCCGGGATCGGTGCTGTCGTGGCCCAGGGCGGCGGCCTGCTGAGCCACCTCGCCCCGGGAAAAGGGGTCCAGGTCCAGCCGCGAGACCCGGGGCAACCGCTCCAGCTCGGGAAGGAGGCGGCGCAGCGGGTGCGTGCGGTGCAGGTCGTCGGAGCGCACCGACACCACCAGGTGCACCGGGACGGTGTCCAGGTTGCGCAGCAGGAAGACCAGCAGATCCCGTGTAGAGGCGTCCGACCAGTGCAGGTCCTCCACCACCACGACCAGGCCGCCCGGTTGCGCCCGCTCCTCCAGGAAGGTCAGCACCGCATCGAACAGGCGGGCACGGCTCTCCTCGGTGGCTTCGGGAGCCGCGCCCAGCCCCGGCACCAGGCGGGCCAGCTCGCCCCCGGCCGCGTCCCCCGCCCCTCCTTCGCGCACCAGCTGGCGCAGCACCGACGCGAAAGGCGCGAACGCCACGCCCTCCGTGCCCATCTCCAGGCAGCCGCCGACAGCGCCGCGGGCCAGCGGGGTGCGCTCCAAGTACTCCCCGATCAGCCGGGTCTTGCCGATTCCGGCGTCACCGCAGAGCAGGACCGCCCTCGACTCACCCTCCCGGGCTAGGCAGGCGTCGGAGAGGAGCTGGCTGAGGTGCGGTTTCCGGCCGACGAGGGCCGGGGCGTCCGAGGAGGGCATAGAGCTCAGTATGCCGAAACCCGGCCGTTCCGCGGCCGCCCCCGCAAACGCTCCCGCCCCGGCTATCCGAAGCCCAGCTCCCTGGCCTTGGCGACGGCGGCCGTGCGGTTGGTGACCCCCAGCTTGCCCATCAGGTTGGTGACGTGCACGCTCACCGTCTTCGCGGAGATGAACAGCGCCTCGCCCACCTCCCGGTTGCTCAACCCCTTGGCCACCTCCACCAGGACCTCCGCCTCGCGCGCGGTCAGCCCGGCGGGGAGGGCCTCCGGTGGCTTCGAACCCGGAGCCGACCGGAGCGCCTCGCGCATCTCGTCCACGAACTGGCGCACGAGGTGGACGTCGAACCCGGACAACAGGCCCTCGGCCCGCTCCAACAGGTCCCGCGCCCGCCCCGCCTCGCCCGCCTCGTGGGCGGACCGAAAGGCCACGTGGAGAAACACCGTGTAGTCGATCCGGGCGGCCCGTTCGGCCAGCGGCAGAGCCCGGTCCCAGTGGATCCGGGACCGGTCCGGGTCCCTCTCCAGCAAGGCCCGGCAGCTGTGCAGGGCCAGCTCCCCCATCGGCCCGGTCGGCCAGTCCTCCCGCGACAGCACCCGCAGCAGGAGCCCGGCGATCTCCTCGGCCAGCTCGAGGTCTCCTGGTGCCGCCCTGCGCCGCAGATGCCAGACCGTGCCCGCCTGGATGGTCAGGCCGCTGACGCTGATCCGGACCCGCGAGACCAGACCGATGTCGACCTCCCCCTCGAGGATCAGCCGGGCCGCCTCGGTCAGGCGTTCTTCCGGGCCGTACAGCAGGAGGAACAGCCGCGAGTAGTACTGGGACATGTACTCCACGGGGGAGGAAGTGTCCTTGGGCAGCAGGCGGGCGAACTCGTCGATCGCCTGTTGGGCGGCTCCCCAGTCACCCTCCATCATGTACAGCTGGGCCAGGATCGACTGGCGGCGGGCGCCGTCGCGGTCCGCGGCCGTCGCGTTGGCGCGCAACCACTCCCACGCCTCGTCCAACCGCCCGAGGGCGACGAGCGCGGAGACCACCCCGTTGACGTACCCATGCCCCTGGCTGCGCATCACCCCGAGTTCTGCGCAGCGGTCCACGGCCTCCCGTCCACGGGCCAACCACTCCTCGTACTCGAACCGGGTGCTGTGGTTGCCGCCCAGGTTGTTGATCCCGCGGAGCTCCACCGTGACGTCGCCCAGCTCCCGGGCGATGCGCACTCCCTCGAGCTGCATCTCCAGGGATGCGTCGGTGGCGAACACGTCTCTCAGACTGCCCAGGGTGATGAGCGCGTCGGCCTCGCTGGTCCGGTCACCGCTCCGTCGGGCCTCGTCGATCGCGACACGGCAGGCCTCGTCGGCCTCCTCTGCCTGTCCCTGCAGCATGAGGACCGAACCGGTCGTGGCGCTCACCGCCGCCCGCTCCGGATGGCCCTCGGGCAGGAGGTCGGCGGCGGACCGCAGGTCGTCCAGGGCGGCAGTACGGCCGAGTTCCTTGTACGCCCACGCCCGGGCGACCAGCAGCCGGACCGCCGTCTCGGGTTCGGCGGCCGGATCGAGCTCGGCGAGCGCCTCGGTGGCGTGGTCGACCGCACGGTGCAGGCTTCCCGCGAACTGTGCCGCCAGACTGACGTGCAGCAGGACTTCGCTGTGGGTCAGGTCCAGGAGTTCGGCGGCGTCGGGGACCAGTTCCCACAGCTCCACGACCCGCTCCAGCAGGTCCAAGTGCTCGGGGTAGGCGACGGAGACGGCGGCCCGCCCGGCCGCCTCCCAGGCGGCGGTCAGGGCACGGGAGTGGTCGTGAGCCGCGTAGGCATGGTGGGACAGCTGGGCGACCGTCTCCGCGCGGGGCAGACCGGGAAGGCCCTGCTCGGCTGCGTCCGCGTAACGGCGGTGAGCACGTACGCGCTCGCCGGGCATGAGGTCGTCGAAGACGGCGTCGGCGAGCAGCGCGTGCCGGAACACGTACCCGGTGCCGGTGGTGCGCAGGACCCGGGCGTCGATGGCCGGGCGCAGCGCCTGGTCCAGCTCGCCCTCGGAGACTCCCGAGCGGTCGGCGACCTCGGCGAGCAGGACGTGCTCGACCCTGTCCCCCGCCACCGAAGCCAGGCCGAGGACTCGGCGGGTGGCCTCCGGCAGGGGTTCGACGGCTCGGAGGAGGAGTTCGCGGGGGCCGTCCGGGAGCGCGGTGCCGAGTGGGTCGGGATCGGACAGGAAGGACTCGACGAAGAGCGGGTTGCCGCCGCTGCGCTCCAACAGCAGGTCGGGATCGGTGCTGTTGTGTCCCAGGGCGGCGGCCTGCTGGGCGACCTCGTCCCGGGAGAAGGGGTCCAGGTCCATCCGCGAGACCCTGGGGAGCCGTTCCAAGTCCGGGAGGAGGCGGCGCAGCGGGTGCGTGCGGTGCAGGTCGTCGGAGCGGACGGAGACCACCAGGTGCACCGGGACGGTGTCCAGGTTGCGCAGCAGGAAGACCAGCAGATCCCGTGTAGAGGCGTCCGACCAGTGCAGGTCCTCCACCACCACGACCAGGCCGCCGGGCCGGGACCGCTCCTCCAGGAGGGTCAGCACCGCCTCGAACAGGCGGGCACGGCTCTCCTCGGTGGCTTCGGGAGCCGCACCCAGCCCTGGCACCAGGCGGGCCAGCTCTCCCCCGGCCGTACCCCCTGCTCCACCACCTGCCCCGCCGTCGCGGACCAGCTGGCGCACCACGGACGCGAACGGCGCGAACGCCACACCTTCCGTACCCATCTCCAAGCAACCCCCGACAGCGCTGCGGGCCAGCGGGCTGCGCTCCAGGTACTCCGCGATCAGCCTGGTCTTGCCGATCCCTGCGTCGCCCAGCAGCAGGGTCGCGTGCGAGAGGCCTTCCGCCACCCCCGCGGCCTCGGTCAGGAGCCGGTGCACATGCGGGCCCCGGCCGACGAAAGCGGGCGGCGGGGCGTGCCCGGAGGCGGAGACGGAGGGGGACATGGCGCCCAGTATGCCGGGAAGGGGCGGCGGGCGCTCCGGCCCCGTCACACCAGCCCCAGTTCGCGGCCCCGGGCCGCGGCTGCGGTCCGGTTGGTGACCTCCAGCTTGCCCATGAGGTTGGTGACGTGCACGCTCACCGTCTTGGCGGAGATGAACAGCTCCTCGCCCACCTCCCGGTTGCTCAACCCCTTGGCCACCTGGGTCAGCACCTCCGCCTCGCGCCGGGTCAGACCCATCGGCAGAGTTTCCCCTGCGGGATCCGCCGCCGGGGGCGGGAGCGGCCCGGAGGTGAGTTCGGTGTGAGCGAGGGCGGCGGGTGCGGCGGGTGGCTCGCCCGGGTCCGGCAGGCCGTGGCGGGCGCGCAGGGCACGGGCCTCCCGCTCGAACAGGGCCATACTGTGGCGGGCCGCCAGGCGTCGGACGGCGGCGAGGTGCTCGGCAGCGCGTTCGCGGTCCCCTGCGCGCAGGGCGGCACGGACCGCCGCCAGCCGGTACTCGGCCCGCACGACGATGTGGCCGTCGGGTCCGAGGTCGCTCAGGGCAGCCTCGAACAGGGTCAGGGACTCCCCCGGGTCCGGGGACAGCCAGGCCTGGGAGGCCAGGTCCGCCGCACGCCAGTCGGAGTGCAGGGTCACCTGAGGCAGTTCGGTCAGGGCCTGGTGGATCTCCCCGGCCAGCTGCCGCGCCTGTGTGTCCGGTTCCTCGGCCAGCAGCACGGCGATCGAGGTGAACCACGCACGGGTGGAGCGGTACAGGCCCTGGAGCATCGAGACCACCGCCCCGTCACCGCGTGCTCGGGCCAACAGGTCGAGGGCCATCCTCCCGGCGTCCACCACGCGCCCTTCGTACAGGGCCAGCTGTTGCAGGACCATGTGGACCGGCAGGTGCTCCAGTGGCGAGGTCTCCCGTTCGGGGAGCACCCGGCGGAACTCCTCCGCCGTCGCGCGCACGGCCTCGGGCCGCCACCGGTACAGGTCCAGGTGCATGCGCAGGGTGAGCGCCCTGGCCTGGGTCACCCCGCCGTCGGGGATGGCGGACAGCAGTTCCTCGCTCTCGGCGAGGCGGCCCTGGGTGAAGCGGGTGACCGCCAGTCCGTACGTGAAAGCGCCGCCTTGGGTGCGGGTCAGTCCGAGAACTCGGCAGCGGTGGAGCCCCGCCAGTGACACCTGGGCGCTGTCCTCCAGCCGGTTCAGGTTCTTGAGGAGGCCGCCGAGGTTGATGAGGCCGCGGATCTCGGCCGGCACGTGGCCGACCTCCCGGGCCAGCCCGATGCCCTCCATAAGCTGCTGCAGGCCGCCCTCATAGTCGGTGGGGCTGCTGAGGGAGCCGAGGGTGATGAGGGCGTCCGCCTCGCTGCGCCGGTCACCGAGTTCCCGGGAGAGTCTGAGCGTACGGCGCGCAAAGGCAGCGGCCTCCTTCCGGTGGCCGCGCACCATGAAGGTGGCGGCCATGGTGGCGCCGACCGCCGGGGTGTCGGGGTGGTGGTACGGGAGCAGGAGAAGGGCCTCGCCCAGGTCCTCCATCGCGCCGTCCCGGCCCATCTCCTTGAGCGCCCGAGCGCGGGCGTGGCGCAGCCGGGCGATGCCCTCGGCGTGCTCAGGGGGTTCGCCTCTCGGGTCGTGCATGCCCGTGACCCCGAGCTCGTCCAGGCCATCGGTGGCGTAGCCGACCGCGCGGCGGAGCGAACCGGCGACGAGGCAGACCCCGGAAGCCCGGGCCAGCACCTCGTCGCGGCGGAGCCCGACGCGTTCGGCGGCGTCGGGCACCTGGTCCCACAGCTCCAGGACGCGCTCGGTCAAGGCGAGGTGCTCGGGGTAGGCGTCCACGGCGGCGGCATGTTCGGCGGCCCGCCAGGCGGAGGCGAGTGCGAGGGGCTGATCGTGCGCGGCGTAGGCGTGGTGGGCGAGCTGGACGGCCTGCTCGTGCTCGGGCATCCGCTCCACACCGCGTTCGAGGGCCTCGGCGTAGCGGCGGTGGGCGCGCACCCGCTCGCCCGGCATGAGGTCGGAGTACAGGGCCTCGGCGAGCAGGCCGTGCCGGAACACGTAGCCGTCCTGCGTGGTGCGCAGCACCTGGGCGTCGATGGCCGGGCGCAACGCGGACTCGAGCGCGTCCTCGGTGAAACCGGCGCGGCGGGCCGCGCGGGCCAGGAGGGTGTGCCGGACCCGGATGCCCGCCGCGGCGACCAGGCCGAGGACGCGTCGGGTGGGTTCGGGCAGGGGTTCGACGGCGGTGAGGAGGAGGTCGCGGGGGCCGTCCGGGATGGGCGCCCCGACGGGGTCGTTGCTGGCCAGGAACGACTCGACGAAGAGCGGGTTGCCGCCGCTGCGCTCGTGGAGCAGGTCCAGGTCGGCGGGGTCGAGCTCGGTGCCGCGCAGGGCGGTGGCCTGGGCGCCGACCTCGTCCCGGGAGAGGGGTTCGAGGTCGAGGCGGGCCACCCGGGGCTGCCGCTCCAGCTCTGGGAGGAGGCGGCGCAGCGGGTGCGTGCGGTGCAGGTCGTCGGTGCGCACAGTGACCAGGAGGTGGATGGGTGCGGGGCCGAGGTTGCGCAGCAGGAAGACGAGCAGGTCTCGGGTGGAGGCGTCGGACCAGTGCAGGTCCTCGATGACCAGGGTGAGGCCGTCGGGCCTGGCGCGTCCCTCGAGGTAGGTGAGGACGGACTCGAAGAGGCGGGCCCGGCTCTCGTCGGCGGCGCCCGCGGCACCGCCGAGTTCGGGCAGGAGGCGGCCCAGGTCCCCGGTGGGATCGGCGGCGGGCCCGCCGGAGCGCACCAGGTCGCGCAGGATCGCGGTGAAGGGGGCGAAGGGGACACCGTCGGACCCCAGTTCCAGGCAGCCGCCGACCGAGGAGAGGGTGTCGGGGGCCCGCCGGAGGTACTCGTCGACGAGCCGGGTCTTGCCGACCCCGGCGCCGCCGCAGACCAGCACGGCGCGGGACCCCTCCTCCTCGGTTCTGCGCCGGTCGGCGGTGAGGTGGGAGAGGTGCCCGCGGCGCCCGACGAAGACGGCGGAGGGTTCGTGGACCTGCATGCTGCCCAGTATGTCCGCTGGAACCCGATCGGGCACGTGGCTTTCGCGCCGGAACCCGCGGTTCTCCCGCGGGCAGAGAGCGGCCGTCAGGGCCGGGAGCGGTCCGTTCCGGTATCGCGGCCGCCTGGTCCGACGGTGCCACCGGGGTCCCCCGGACGGCTCTTGTCCTGGTCATCTCCCAGACTCTCGGCCGCACTCTCGGCGGTGTGCTCGGCGGGTTCCTCCTCCGTGTCCTCTGCGGAGGGTCCGGTTTGCCGGGTCGGCTGGTGGGTAGCGGCCTCGCGCGGCATCCACACCAGCACCACCACGAGCCCGATCAGGCCGGCGCACAGCGCCACCAGCGCCGCCAGGTGCAGGCCGGACAGGAAGGCCTCCTTTGCCGGGGCGACCAGGGCGTTCCCCTCCGCTCCCAGGCTCCGGGCCAGCGCCATGGTGCCCTCGATCGACTCCCCGGCCGCCCGCTGCTCCTCAGGGCTCACGTCGGACTCTTCCGCCACGGCGTCCAGGGCGGGTGCGATCCCGGAGCGGTAGTTGAAGGAGATCACCGCGCCCAGCACCGCGACACCCATGGCCGTGGCGACCTGGCGCACCGTGTTCTGGACCGCTGAGGCGGCACCGGCCTTGCCGGGCGGGACCGACGACATGATCGCGTCGGTGGCGGGGGTGAGCACTACCGCCATCGCCGAGGCCTGCAGGAAGAAGAACCCGATGATGAGCACCAGCGGGGTGTCCACCGCGATCTGCGTGTAGAAGAGGAAGCTGCAGCACACGATCGCCACACCCACCGTCGCGAGCGTGCGCGGGCCGACCCACCGCACCAGGGTCGGGCTGAGCGGCGCGAAGACCATCTGGCCCAGGGCCGCGGGGAGCACCAGCAGACCGGCGATGAACGGGGTGAACTCGCGGACGCTCTGCCAGTAGAAGCTGAGGAAGAAGATGATCCCGGCCATGCTGAAGAACAGCACCATGATGGCGGCGATGGAGACGCTGAACCGGGGGTCGCGGAAGAAGCGCACGTCCAGCGAGGGGTTGGGAGTGCGCGCTTCGTGCAGCAGGAACAGTACGATCACCGCCACTCCCAGCAGCAGTGCCCCGTACACGTCCCAGTCGGCCAGCGAGGCCCGCTCCCCCGCGGTGATGATGCCGTAGATGAGCAGGACCAGGCCCGGGACGGACAGCACGACCCCGAGCACGTCGAGGCGCCCGGGGTTCTCGTCCTGGGACTCCGGGATGAGCACGTACATCAGCGCCAGGCCGACGAGCACGAACGGCACGTTGACCAGGAAGATCGAGCCCCACCAGAAGTTCTCCAGGAGCAGACCGCCCGCCGAGGGCCCGATCGCCATCGCCAACCCGACCGCGCCCGCCCACAGCCCGATCGCCTTGCCGCGTTCCTCAGCCGGGAAGACGTTGGTGATCACCGACAGGGTCTGCGGCATCACCATCGACGCGCCGAACCCCATCACTGCGCGCGCCGCGATGAGCTGCTCGGGGCTCTGGGAGTAGGCCGACAGCGCCGAGGCCGCACCGAACACCGCGAGCCCGGCCACGAGCATCCGCCGTCTGCCCCACCGGTCGCCGAGCACACCGAACGTGAACAGCAGTCCAGCGAAGACCAGGGTGTACGAGTTGATCGCCCACGCCAACTGCGACTGGCTGGCGCCGAGCCCGTCCACGGGATCGGAGAGCGTGCGCAGTGCGACGTTGAGGATCGTGTTGTCCGCCACGATCACCAGCAGGCAGATGATGAGCACCGCCAGCCCGCCCCACCTGCGCCGATACGCTGTCTGCCGGTCCACGGGCACACCTTCCGATCCACGGCGCCCGCCCGCCGGCGGAGACCACACGCCCCCGCGGCCGCCCGGGTCCAACGGTGTGGGCCGGTGCCGCTGCCATGCTAACCACCCGGCAGCCGGCGGTGGGAGAGACGTCCCTTCACCCGACCCCTGCTGTCGCCCGGAGTACCGCCCCCGGCGGGGTACGGGCTGTCGGCGCCATGCGATGATGCAGGCGTGCGGCCCCCGCACACCTGTTCCCGCCGCACCGGCCCGCCGGGTGGTCAGGGACCGGAGGCCGGGGAACAACCCGCACCGCCACACCGTTCCCTTCGGGGAACTCGTCCCTTCGGGGAACCCGCGCGAGTGCGCGCACGACAGTTGTTTCCGTCCACAGGTCCGGGGACACCCCACGCGGGTGCTTCGAGACACCGGAGGAAGAACCCATCATGAGCACCACAGCCAAGACCCCTTCCGCGGGCAACGCCCTGTACGGCGGGGTCACCAACCGACGCGTCACCATCCGCGACCTGGCCCTGGCCAAGCAGCGCGGCGAACGCTGGCCGATGCTGACCGCCTACGACGCCCTCAGCTCCCGGATCTTCGACGAGGCGGGCATCCCCGTCCTCCTCGTCGGCGACTCCGCCGCCAACGTCGTCTACGGGTACGACTCCACCGTCCCGGTGACGGTGGACGAACTCATCCCGCTCACCGCAGCCGTCGCCCGTTCCACCAAGCGGTCACTGGTCGTGGCCGACCTGCCCTTCGGCTCCTACCAGGGCTCCCCCCAGCAAGCGCTGGAGGCGGCCACCCGCTTCATGAAGGAGGGCAACGCCCAAGCAGTGAAGCTGGAGGGCGGCCACACGGTCGCGCCCCAGGTCGAACTCCTGGTGTCGGCCGGCATCCCGGTCATGGGCCACGTCGGCCTGACCCCGCAGTCCGTGAACACCCTCGGCGGCTACCGCGTGCAGGGCCGGGGCGAGGCGGCAGCCAGTCTGCTCAAGGACGCAAAGGAGCTGGAGCGCGCGGGCGCGTTCTCGGTGGTCCTGGAAGCGGTTCCGGCCGACTTGGCCGCGCAGGTCACCTCGCAGCTGGCCGTGCCCACCATCGGTATCGGCGCGGGTCCGTCCACCGACGCGCAGGTGCTGGTGTGGCAGGACATGGCCGGGCTGAGCCCGCGGGTGGCCAAGTTCGTCAAGACCTACGCCAACCTGGCCGAGACCCTGCGCGACGCCGCGTCCGACTACGCGGACGAAGTCGTCAGCGGCAGCTTCCCGGCCGAGGAGCACACCTACTCCAGCTGATCATCCAAGTGACCGCCGCCCGGATTCCGGGCGGCGGTTTCTCGAATGCCGGAGACAGCCGGGCCGACGTGCCAGCCGGAACAACACGGACCAGCAGCGAGTTGGGGACTCCCAACGGTTCGTACCGACTGCAAAGGAGCGGGCATGTCACCGAGCACAGCACCGACCGTCAGCGTGGCCTGGCTTGCGCAGCACCTCGACGACGACGATCTCGTCCTCCTCGACTCGACCACCCACCTGAGCATGCCGGCCCAGGGGCCGTACACCGTGGAGTCGGGCCGGACCACCTTCGACGCCGAGCACATCCCCGGTGCGCTCTTCGCCGACCTGCTCACCGACTTCGCCGACCCCGACGCCTCCGCGCCGTGGACCGTCCCGTCATCGGAGCGCTTCGCGGACAGCGCCGGGGCGTTGGGGATCGGTCCCGGCACGCAGGTCGTGGTCTACGACCAGACCACGGGGTTCTGGGCGACGCGCCTGTGGTGGCACCTGCGGTTGGAGGGCTTCGACGACGTGAAGGTCCTCGACGGCGGCCTGCGCGCGTGGAAGGCGGCGGGTCAGCCGGTCACCGACGAGCCCTCCCCCGCACCTGAGCCCCGGACCTTCGAGGCGCGCCGCCGCCCCGAGCTCCTGCGCTCCACCGGGGAGGTGGCCGCGTCCCTCAATGACCAGGGGACCGTGCTGGTCAACGTCCTGGACCCGGAGACCTACCGGGGCGACAAGGTCACCTACAGCCGGGCCGGGCACATCCCCGGCAGCATCAACCTGCCGGTCAGCGAGGTCACGGACCCGGCGACGGGAGCCCTCAAGCCCACAGCGGAACTGCGGGCGCTGTTCGAGGAGAAGGGCCTGCTCGAACCGGGCGTCACCCCGGTCACCTACTGCGGCGGAGGCATCGCCGCGACAGGGGTGGCCCATGCCCTGTCGCTGGCCGGACGTGAGGACGTGGCGGTCTACGACGGCTCGATGACCGCATGGGCCGCCGACGACTCCCTCCCCCTGGTCACGGGCGACAAACCCGGGTAGGCCCCGGCTTCGGCCCGTAGGGCCCCGGCCCCGGCACGACGGGCCCGGGGCCGACATGGCTGGGCCGGGGTCCGGGGCCAGCACGAAGAGTCCGGGAACGGGCGGCTAGGGCGCAGAGCGCTCCGATGCGGACTCCGGTTCCTCCGGTGGGCGCTCCAGGCCGCGGGATGCCTTTCCGAAGGCGGGCAGGGCTACCGCGGCCAGGTAGACCGCCGCCCCCGCCACCAGGACCGGGGAGACTCCGAGCAGGCCGATGGCCACGCCGATGCCCGGGGCCGCGACCGGGGCACCCAGACGGGTCAGCGCGCCGACCATCGCCATACCGCGTCCCACCATGTGCTTGGGCAGCCGCTCGAAGATGATCGCGGACAGGATCGGGTTGATCAGCCCGCCGCCCAGGCCGGACACCGCCCACACCACCAGGACGGCCCACAGCGGGACGTCCATGGCCAGCACCAGGATGCGCGGCGGACCGGCGATCACCATGGCCGCGAAGAAGGCGGCTCTGCGGGGAAGCCGGTGCCCGATCCAGGCGGCGACCAGCGAACCCACCACCGAGGCGCCGCCGAGCGTTCCCGCCACCAGTCCCACGGCCTCGGGCCCCCATCCGCCCTCGTACGCCCAAATGGGCAGGGCCAAGGTCATCACGGCGACGTCCACGATGTTGGTCACCAGGACCATCGCGACGAGCATCCGCAGCGGCAGGTCGCCCCAGACCGCCCGCCAGCCCGCGTACAGTCGGACCAGATAGCCGTCCTCCGCCTCGGGGTCCGCCTCCGCCCGTCCCGCTGCTTCCGTGTCCCGGCGCAGCATGAGCGCCAGCACGAGCGCGGACAGGATCATCAGCGCGGCGTTGAGGTAGAGGGCGGTGAGGGCGCCCAGCGCGGCGACCACCGCACCGGCCATGATCGGCCCCACGGTCATGGAGAGCCGGTCCACGGTCCCGGTCAGCCCGGTGACGCGCTCCAGGCGCACCCCGGACGCGGCGGCAACGAACGGGGACAGCGAGACCTTCGCCGCCTCCGCGGGGCCGGTGGCCAGGCCGATCACCGTGACCAGGACGAGCAGCACCGGGAAGGGCAGCAGTCCGGCGGTGAACAGGACCGGTACCGCCAGCAGGGCCGCGGCGGCGATCAGGTCCACCCGGATGCTCACTGCACGCTGGCCCACCCGGTCCAGGATCGGCCCGACGAACAGGCGGGCCAGGGTGTAGGCGCCCATTTCGAAGAGGGTGACCAGGCCCATCTGCGCGGGGCTTCCGGTGGTCTCCAGGACGAACCAGGGGATGGCGATCATGGCCAGCCGGGTGCCCGTGTAGGCCAAGGCCTCGGAGGTGATCAGGCCGACGATCGGTCTCATGGGGCGTCCTCGGGGTCCTCGTCCGGTGGGCTCTCACCTGTCGGGTCCTCGGGGTCGGGGCTGGGGAAGGCGGCGAGGTGCACGTTGACGGCCCGCGCCCCGGAGGTGTCCGCGTCCTGCCGGTCCGAGGTGTCCGCGTAGCGGTTGAGGACCTCGCGCAGCTCCTCCCGCATCCCCTGCAGTTGTTCCAGCGTGAGGCTCATCGTGCGGTCGGCCATCATCTGGGCCTCGCGCCACCCCTCGGGTTGGGAGGACCACAGGTTGACGGCAGCGCTCAGCTGTTCGGCCCAGCGCGCGGCCATTGCGTGGCGGACAGTCGTGCTGAGCTCGGGCGCCTCGGTGTCGAGGCTCTCCGGCAGCCGGAAGCCCTTGTGGACGGAGCGCCACCAGCGCTCCTTGGAGGTGCCCAGCTCGGGGGCCTCCTCGATGAAGCCGTAGGTGCTCAGCTGGCGCAGGTGGTAGCTGGCCGAGGCGGAGGAGATGCCGAGCTTCTCCGAGACGGTCTTGCCGGTGGCGGGGCCGCGTTGGAGGAGCTGGTGGACGCGCATGCGCAGCGGGTGCGCCAGCCCGCGCAGGGAGCGCGCGTCGAGGACGGCGGCGTTCTCGAAGGGGTCCGGGACTTCCCGGTTCTCGTGGGAGGGCGTGTCGCTCATCCTTCGACCATAGATACCCAAGACTTCTTGGCCAAGAGTTGTTGGGCAAGAAATCTTGGGCAACAACTCTTGGGAGTGGAGTCGAGGAGGCCGCTTCAGGAACCGAATGTGATTCGGTAGTAGGGTGGCGCCATACCGAGCACCGACGCGGGCCGGGGTCCGGCCCACCGGGAGGACAGCAGATGCGCATCTCGATGCCGCTCCAGTACGCGGGTGAACCCAAGGCCGCCGTCGACCAGGTCGCCGAGCTGGAGAAGGCCGGGCTGGACACCGTGTGGGTCGCCGAGGCCTACGGCTACGACAGCCCCACCCTGATGGGTTACCTGGCCGCCCGCACCGAGCGCGTGACGATCGGCTCGGCCATCCTGCCGATGTACAGCCGCACCCCCACCCTCATCGCGATGACCGCGGCGGGGCTCGACTACCTGTCCGACGGGCGCGCCATCCTCGGACTGGGCGCCAGCGGACCGCAGGTCATCGAGGGGTTCCACGGGATCCCGTACACCAAGCCGCTCGGCCGCACCCGCGAGACCGTCGAGATCTGCCGCAAGATCTGGGCCCGCGAGGAGCGCCTGACCCACGACGGCAAGGTGTTCCAGCTGCCGCTGCCGCCGGAGCAGGGCACCGGCCTCGGCAAGCCGCTCAAGATCATCAACCACCCGGTGCGCCCGGAAATCCCGATCTTCGTGGCCTCCCTCGGTGAGAAGAACGTCGAGATGACCGCCGAGATCGCCAACGGCTGGCTGCCGCACCTGTTCATCCCGGAGAAGGCCGAGGGCGTGTGGGGCGACTTCCTCGCCAAGGGCAAGGCCAAGCGCGACCCGAAGCTCGGCGAACTGGAGATCTCCGCGGGCGGCCTGCTCGCCATCGGGGAAGGTGAGGAGACCAAGAAGCTCCTGGAGTTCACCCGCCCGATGATCGCGCTGTACGTGGGCGGGATGGGCGCCAAGGGCAAGAACTTCTACAACACGGTCGCCCAGCGGTACGGCTACGAGGAGGCCGCTGAGAAGATCCAGGACCTCTACCTGGCCGGGAAGAAGGACGAGGCCGCGGCCGCGGTGCCGGACGAGTTCGTGGAGCTGACCAACCTGGTCGGCCCCGAGTCCTACGTCCGCGAGCGGGTGGAGGCCTTCCGCGCCGCCGGCGTCACCCAGCTCAACGTCACCCCGGTGGGCGACAACCCCGCCAAGCTCATCGAGAAGGTCAAGGAGTGGGCCTCCTAGGAGCCCTTGAACACTCCGAACGGCGCCGCCCCGGGTTCCCGGGGCGGCGGCTACCGGCCCCGGAGGGGTAGGGCCTTCGGCGCATGCCCCGAACTCCTTCCACGCAGGGAGCCGGGGGTCCGGCCGATCAGGCTGCCCGCGGTCCGGGTGAAGTGCGCCTGGTCGGCGAACCCGGCCTCCGCGGCGGCCTCCGCGAGCGATGAGTGCGCGAGCGCGCTGATGGCGGCCCGCAGGCGCGCCCACCGCCGCAGTCGTACGAGCGGCACCCCGACGGCGTCCCCCACGAGTGCCCGGAGCCGCACCGGGGACAGGCCGACCTCACCGGCGATCGAGGAGATCGGCAGGTCCGTTGCCCCGGCACTGGACCGGACCGCGTACTCCAACCGCGGATCGAGGCCCCGCCCCGCGCCCGACACCCGTGTGAGTTCGGCGAAGGCCGCGTCGGGGTCCGCCCCACCGTCCATGACCGGCCCCAGCGCATCCAGCAACCACCGCACCCGGTTCTCGTCCAGTACAGCCGGACACCGGTCGGTCTCCAGCGACCAGGGGTCGACGAACAGTGCCGCGAACGCGCCCTCAGCAGCGCACGTGTGCTCCAGCTCGGGTGGAACGACCACCCCGGCCCCGATGACCGACCGCCCCGTCCCCAGCCCCACCTCGACAGGACCACCGACGCCCAGGACGACCTTCCACGCCGGTTCCCGGTGCCGCGTCACACCGAACGCGGCGTCCTCCATGAACACCGTCACCGTGTCCCCGGCCACGAACGCCGCCCTCCGAGCGTTCCGTTCAAGCAACCACGAACGTCCGGCGCGCATCATCGCCCCATGTCCACTCTTGCTGCCTTCGCCCTTGCGCTCTTCCTCGCCGCTGCCGGGGTCTGCCACTTCGTCTTTCCACAGTACTTCCGCTCCCTCGTACCCGCCTGGCTCGGCCGTGCGGCCAAGCCCTTGGTCGTCGCGAGCGGACTCGCGGAGCTCATCCTCGCCCTCCTGCTCATCGTCCCCGAGGCGCGCTCCTTGGCCGCCTGGGGCGCGGCCGCGCTCATCACGACCTACATGGCCTCGCACGTCGACGCCCTGGTCAAGGCTGACCGCGCGGCGCCACGCGTACTGGAACGCCCGCTCGGCGCGATCATCCGCATCGTGGTGAACCTTCTCTACGTCGCCTGGGCGGTCACCGTGGCCGTCACCTGGTAAAACGAACGGCGCCGCCCCGATTCTTTCGGGGCGGCGCCGTTCGCGTGTGCGGGGTGTGGGAGGGAGTCGGTGCTAGAGACCGGTGATCCGGATCCCCGCGTGGGTCTTGTAGCGGCGGTTGACCGCGATCAGGTTGGCGGTGAGCGCCTCCACCTGGTGGGCGTTGCGCAACCGGCCGCCGAACACACCGCGCACCCCGGGGATCCGGTCGGCCAGGGCGCGCACGACGTCGGTGGCCGCACGGTCCTCGCCCAGCACCAGCACGTCCAGGTCCACCTCCTCGACCTCGGGGTCCAGGAGGGTCACGGCCGACACGTGGTGGAACGCGGCGGTGACCCGGCTGCCCGGCAGGACTTCGGCGGCCTGCTGGGCCGCGCTGCCCTCGGCGACGTCCAGGGCGAAGGGCCCCTTCTTGTCGAAGCCGAGCGGGTTGACGCAGTCCACCACGATCTTGCCCGCCAGCTTGTCGGCCAGAGACACCAGCAGCTCCCGGTGGCCGTCCCACGGCACGGCGACGATGACGATGTCACCCTGCTCCGCGGCCTCGGCGTTGGCCAGACCGTGCACCTGGATGGTCGTGGACTCGGCCTCGACGAGCTCGCCCGCGGCCTTGGCGGCCCGCTCGGCGCTGCGGGAACCGATATGGACGGTGTGGCCCGCCAAGGCGAACCGGCGGGCCAGGCCGCGCCCCTGGTCACCCGTACCGCCCAGGACGGAGACGGTCTGCCCGGCGATGTCCGCGCCCTGCGACGCGTTCTGTTCACTCATGGGCCGATCCTGTCAGAGGGGGGTTCGGGCCGGAACGCGCAGGGCCGGTCTCCTCGCGACCTGTGGCGACCGGCCTTCCGTGCGTGTCCGGGGTGTCCTGCCTGTCAGCTGGTCCGACCCGGTGGATGGTTCAGCCGGTCAGCTGTTGCCCTCGTTCTCCTCTTCCTCGTCCCACGCCTCGTTGCGTTCGGCCGCGATGTTCAGGGCGCGCGCCGCGGTGCCCTCGTCCGGGTAGGGGCCGAGTCGCTGGCTGTTGGGGCAGCCCGCGCCGTGCTCGACCTTGCTGTGCTTGAGACAGAACCACCAGTCGTCCTGTACTTCGCTCACTACCGACCGCCTCTCGCTCGTTCCCGGTGTGGGGCACACCTACCCGTACCGGCGTACTCCTCACACCCAGCTGAGGGCCCCGGGGTCCGGCCAGGTGGGTGCGCCTACGAACTACAATCTGTGTACATGACTACTCCGCTGGTTCCTGGGCGCATCTCGCCG
Organism: Nocardiopsis oceani; assembly: GCF_054777395.1. Classification (NCBI taxonomy): domain Bacteria; kingdom Bacillati; phylum Actinomycetota; class Actinomycetes; order Streptosporangiales; family Nocardiopsidaceae; genus Nocardiopsis; species Nocardiopsis oceani. The sequence continues at coordinate 1,392 of NZ_BAAHAR010000065.1, read as the reverse complement.
CAACGTTCGGTCCCCTCGCACATCGTCCGGCCGGAGTACGTGGGGAAAAAGCACCCGGTGGAAGGTGTCCTCGGCGACTTCCAGACGCCGGAGACCCTCGAGAAGATGCGGGTCGCGGGCCGGATCGCCGCGCAGGCCCTCGAAGAGGTCGGTAAGAACATCCAGCCGGGTGTGACCACGGACGAGCTGGACCGGATCGGCCACGAGTTCCTGCTGGACCACGGCGCCTACCCCAGCACACTGGGATACAAGGGCTACCCGAAGTCGCTGTGCTCCTCGCTCAACGAGGTCATCTGCCACGGCATCCCCGACGACACGGTGGTCGGTGACGGCGACATCGTCAACATCGACATCACCGCCTACAAGGACGGCGTGCACGGCGACACCAACGCCACCTTCCTCTCCGGGAACGTTTCCGAGGAGAACCGCCTCCTCGTTGAGCGCACCCGCGAGGCCACGATGCGGGCCATCAAGGCCTGCCGTCCGGGCCGCCAGATCAACGTGATCGGCCGGGTCATCGAGTCGTACGCCAAGCGCTTCGGTTACGGCGTGGTCCGCGACTTCACCGGTCACGGTGTGGGCCCCGAGTTCCACTCCGGCCTGGTCATCCCGCACTACGACGACCCGCGCGCCACCGCCGTGATGGAGCCGGGCATGACCTTCACCATCGAGCCCATGATCACGCTGGGCGGGGTGGAGTACGACATGTGGGACGACGGCTGGACCGCCGTGACCGCCGACCGCAAGTGGACGGCCCAGTTCGAGCACACCCTGGTCATCACCGACTCCGGCGCGGAGATCCTCACCCTGCCGTAGTCCCCTGGCGTCTTGGGCCCCGGCCGCCGCCCCCGCTTTTCACAGGGGGCGCCGCCGGGGCTCACGCACGTCCGGTAGCTGCCAGGCTCGCGGGCAGACCCGCGCCCTGCCCCGGGTGCGGAGTCGGCTTGCTGCGATTACAGGCCCAGCTCCGACTTGAGTTGGGACCAGGGCACGGTCGAGACGGGCTCACCCCGCTCAGCTCGCGCAGCCGCGTCCAACATGTGGTAGTGCGGCTCTGGGTCTCTGGAGGGCATGGCCACGTCCCACCAACGGCCCATGCCCTTGTCCATACCGGAGAGATCGGGGGTTGCCCCGAGGGTGGGGGTGCTTCGGTGGCGTTGGCCTGCTCTGGTGGCTTGGGGGTTGCCTTGGTGGCTTGGGGGTTGCCTTGGTGGCTTGGGGGTTGCCTTGGTGGCTTGGGGGTTGCCTTGGTGGCTTGGGGGTGTCCTCCTTTCCCGCCGCCCGATTGTGGCCGTCTCCGCTGCGCGCCTCAAGGTCGTCGCCATCGAGCGCTTCGCGCGTCAACGGCGCTCCACCTTGACCCGCTCCGCTACGACGGCGGGTTGGCGGCTA
>NZ_BAAHAR010000064.1:0-29943 GCF_054777395.1 Nocardiopsis oceani | reverse complement strand
GGGGTCCTGGTGAGCACGCCGAGGAGATCCAGCGTGAGCTCAAGGCCCACGAGGTGGACTATGACCCCGAGAGGCTGCACGTGTCGGCTTCGGAGCGGATGTATGACGCGTTCATGAACCTGGTCCGGTCCGCCTCCCACCCCACCGGGAACGAGGGCGCAGAGGGCGCCGAGAACAGCGGGGACGCTGAGGGTGCCCAGGGTGCTGGGGAGGGCAAGGGCGGCACGGGTCGCAAGCGTGCTGCGGTGGCGATGATCAACATCATGGTGCCCCTGCCCACCTTCCTCGGCCTCCAAGGCGAGGCCGGGGGTGCGGGTCCGGCCACCACGCAGGATGGGCAGGTGGTCTCCATGGCCGCGATCCGTGCCCTGGCCCCCAACAGTGTGCTGCGCCGGATGATCACCTCCCCCAAGGGCGACCGGGTGTTGGACGTGGGCCGCACCCAGCGCAACGCCACGGGTGCTCTGCGGGATGCGGGGATGTTCGGTCACACCACCTGCGCCTGGTACCAGGGGTGCAACACCCCGGCCAGCGACTCGGAGGCCGATCACAAGAGGAGCTTCTCGGCCGGCGGGTCCACGAGCGCGGACAATATTCAGCCGCTGTGCTCGGACCACAACCGGTTGAAGTATCGCCGGGAGACCAATCCGGAGCAGTCCGTCTGGCAGGGCCGCCCCTCCCACCGCAACCGGGGAAGTACCAACAAGGGGGAGGGTAAGGACCCGGACGGGGACCCCGACCCAGCCTCCACGCCCATCCCGACATCTGAGGAGCGGTAACCCGCTCGCCAAGGCCCTACCGGCCCACGCCCCCACGCCCCGATGCCCTGGAGCCCTCCTGAGGGGTTCGCCGCGCACATTGACCGGCCGCGACACCCTTAACCGGTGTGCTCCGGCGCAGGGGCCCACCCGGCCGCAGGCCGCGCTGTTCGGGGTCCGCCGCACACCATGACCGGCCGCGACACCCGACCCGTCAACGCTCCGGCGGCGTGGCAGGCATCGGCCCCCAGGCCGACCGGGGTTACCCGGCCGAAGGCCGGGACCGCTCAGACCTCAACCACCCGTCCCCCTTTCCCGATAGCCGCCAACCCGCCGTCGTAGCGAAGCGGGTCAAGGTGGAGCGCCAATGACGCGCGAAGCGCTCGATGGCGTCGACCTTGAGGCGCGTAGCGGAGACGGCAACAATCGGGCGGCGGGAAAGGAGGGAACCCCAACCCGGAGCGGGAACCCCGAGCACCCGAAGAGCAGGCACCCCAACGGAGCAACCCCGACTGCCCGAAGACTGCAGCCCGACGAGGAGCGCCCCAAACAACGATGTGGGGGCTTAGACCTGGTCGGTGCGGGACGCGGTGAGCAGGGATGTCATCTCCGATCCGGGGAAGAGCAGGTGCCCGGTCTGTCGGTCGTGGATGTCGCCTGCGGCGGAGGGAGGCCGTGGATGTCGCCTGCGGCGGAGGTTCGGCAACTCTGTCCACAGGCTGTGGACGGTGCCCGGGGGCACAGAACGCCCCGGCCGGCAACAGCTCCGGCCGGGGCGTCACAAAGGTGGTGTCACACGCCTGGTGTCACACGCCTGGTGTCACACGCCTGGTTTCACAGCAGGGGCACTACAGGATGATCCGCATGGGCTCCTCGAGGATCTCCGCGAGCTCCTTCAGGAAAGCGGCACCCACGGCACCGTCGACCGCGCGGTGGTCCACCGACAGCTCCAGGGCGATGCGGTTGCGCACCGACACCTCGCCGTCGACGACCACGGGCTCCTGGCGCATCGCGCCGACCGCGAGGATGGCGGCCTCCGGCGGGTTGATCACCGCGGAGAAGCTGTCGATACCGAACATGCCCAGGTTGGACACGCTGAACGTGCCACCGCTCATCTCCTGCGGCTTGAGCTTGTTGTCCCGGGCCTTGCCCGCCATCTCACGCGTGCGCGAGGAGATGTCGGTCAGCGTCGCCTTGTCGGTGTCGTGCAGCACCGGCACGACCAGCCCGGCGTCCACGGCGACGGCCACGCCGACGTTGATCCGGTTGTGCTGGACCAGGTTGTCGTTCACCCAGGAGGTGTTGACCGCCGGGTGCAGCTTCAGCGCGGTGGCACAGCCCTTCACGATCAGGTCGTTGAAGCTGACCTTCTCGCCCGTGCTGGCCAGCTGCTCGTTGATCTGGCCGCGGAAGGCCTTGAGGGCCTCGGCGTCGATCGTGCGGCGCAGGTAGAAGTGCGGGACCGTCTGCTTGCTCTCGGTCAGACGGCGCGCGATCACCTTGCGCACATTGCTGGTCTTGAGCTCTTCGGAGTCGCGGCCGTCGTCGAAGGACTGCGCGGCGGGCGCCGGTGCGGACTCGGCCGGGGCGCTCGTGTCGGGCGCCGGAGCGGACTCGGCCGCGGAACCGTCCTTGGCGGCGGCCTCGATGTCGGCGCGCACGATCCGGCCCTTGGGACCCGAACCCTTGATCTTCGTGATGTCCAGGCCGTACTCCTTGGCCAGCCGACGGGCCAGCGGAGAGGTACGGGGACGCTCGGCGGGACCGTCGCCGCCGCTCGCGGGGGAGGGGGCGGGCTCCTCGGCCTTAGCCTCCTGCTCGGGAGCCTCCTGCTCTGGCTCTTCCGGCTTCGGCTCCTCGGTCTTCTCGGCGGCCGGGGCCGCGGGGGCACCCGACTCCTCGGGAACTGCGTCCGGGGAGTCGCCGATCAGGCCGATGACCTCGCCGATCGGCACGGTGTCGCCCTCGGACACGTTCTGCTTGACCAGGTAACCGTCCTCGTAGGCCTCGTACTCCATGACGGCCTTGTCGGTCTCGATCTCGACCAGCACGTCACCGGAGGCGACCTTGTCCCCCACCTTCTTGACCCAGGTGGAGATGACGCCTTCCTCCATGGTGTCGGAGAGGCGCGGCATGTGGATCTCGCTCATTGAAACTCCCTCTACCCGACCCGTTTGCCGACGGCGCTCAGGGTCTCCTTGATCGCGGTGCTGATCGACTCGACCGACGGCAGGGCGGCGGTCTCCAGCGGCTTGGCGTAGGGCATGGGCACCTCGGCCATGGCCACCCGGCGGACGGGGGCGTCCAGGTAGTCGAAGGCCCCCTCCTGGATCGAGGCGGCGATCTCCGCGCCGATCCCGTAGGTGAGCCAGTCGTCCTCGCAGATCACCGCGGCACCGGTCTTCTTGACCGAGTCCACGAAGGTCTGGCGGTCGAGGGGACGCAGGCTGCGCAGGTCCACGACCTCGACGCTGATGTCCTCTTCGGCCAGCTTCTCGGCGACCTGGTTCGCGACCGTGGCCATCCGGGAGTAACCGATCAGGGTGATGTCGGAGCCCTCACGGCTCACGCCCGCGCGGCCGATGGTGGCGACGTTGTCGTTCTCCGCCTGGGCGTAGTCCTCAGGGACCTCGCCCTTGGTGTTGTACAGACCCAGGTTCTCCAGGAACAGGACCGGGTCGTCGTCGCGGATCGCCGCGCGCAGCATCGAGGAGGCCTCGGCCGGGGTGCTGGGAGCCATCACCTTGAGGCCGGGGATGAAGGAGTAGAACAGCTCGATGTTCTGCGAGTGCGTCGCACCGAGCTGCTGGCCACCGCCGCCGGGCGTGCGGATGACCATGGGAACGCTGGTCTGGCCGCCGAACATGCCGTAGATCTTGGCGGCGTGGTTGATGATCTGGTCGATGGCGATCAGGGAGAAGTTGATCGTCATCAGCTCGACGACCGGGCGTAGGCCCAGCATGGCGGCGCCGACGGCCGCGCCGACGAAGCCTTCCTCGGCGATCGGAGTGTCCTTGACGCGCCGCGGGCCGAACTCCTTGAGGAGGCCCTCGGTGATCTTGTAGGAGCCCTCGAAGACACCGATCTCCTCGCCGATCACGAGGACGTCGTCGTCGCGCACCATCTCGGCGCGCAGGGTGTCCCGCAGAGCCTGGCGGTATGTGATCACAGACATGTGCTCGTTCCTTCTCTACTCTGCGAACACCGGGTCGGCGGGCATGCGCCGCGACTCGTTGGCCACCGGGGAGGCGTACGTGTAGTCGAACAGCGTCGACACGTCCGGCTTCGGGCTGTTCTCGGCGAAGTCCGCGGCCTCGGCGACCTCGGCCTTGACCGAGGCGGCGATCTCGTCCCGCAGGTCGTCGGTGAGGATGCCGGCCTTGGTCAGCTGGGCACCGAAGATCGTGAGCGGGTCGTTCTCCTCGGCGCGGGCCTCGTCCTTCTGCTCCTGCGTGCGGTACTTGGCCGGGTCGACCACAGAGTGGCCCTTCATCCGGTAGCTCCACGCCTCCAGGAGGAACGGCGTCTGCTCTTCGCGGGCGCGCTCGATCAGCTTGGTGGCGGTGTCGCGGACGGCCAGGACGTCGCGGCCGTCCACGCGCTCGCCCTCGATGCGGAAGGCGGAGCCGCGCTTGTACAGCTCGGGCTCGGCGGAGGACATGTCCACGGTGGTGCCCATGCCGGTGAAGTTGTTGATCACCACGAAGACGATCGGCAGGTTCCACAGCTTGGCGATGTTGAGGGACTCGTGCCAGGCGCCGATGTTGGTGGTGCCGTCGCCCATCTGGCACATGACGACCTCGTCGCCGCCGCGGTAGGAGACGGCGAGCGCGGCGCCGGTGGCCAGCGGGAGCTGCCCGCCGACGATGCCGTAGCCGCCGAGCATGCGGGTCTCGGTGTCGTACATGTGCATGGAGCCGCCCCAGCCCTTGGCGACGCCGTCCACGCGCCCGTAGAGCTCGGCCATGACGTTCTTGGGGTCCATGCCCTTGCCGATCGCGTACCCGTGGTCACGGTAGTTCGTGAACAGGTAGTCGCGCTGCTGGAGGGCGGTCATCAGACCGACGACGGTGGCTTCCTCGCCGAGGTTGAGGTGGCAGTAACCGCCGATGCGGGCCTGGGTGTAGGCCTGTCCGGTGCGCTCTTCGAAGCGGCGGATGAAGAGCATCTGGCGGTAGTAGTCGAGGAGGGTGTCCGGCTTCTCGTTGCCGAGACCCGTGTTGTCCTTGCGGCTTCGGCGCCGGGACCCGGAGGACCGGGCGCTGCCGCCCTTCGGCTTGGCCGTGTCAGCCATGTTGTGCCTTTCTACGTGCGAGAAGGCCTGCCCTTCCGGCCTGTGGGCCGGATGGCGTGGCCGACCCGGAACCCGCTGTCGGGCGTGCTCCGGGCGTGTGCCGCCGCCGGGCTCATCGGCGGCGACACCGTGGCTGTTCGGGGCGCGTCCGGTCGTGCCGTGGCTGGGCCCGGTTGCGGACGCGAAGCGAGTCGGGTCGCGTGTGCAGTTGTCGCGCTGAAACCCTTGACGGCATTGCTTCCCGGTCTGGAGTGCCGTAAGCATCAGCCGAGAGGCCGTCCGGGTTCGTTCACCGGCCGGATGAACGACCCCGAACCACCAGGGGGTGTGCGCGGATGTGACGTGCGTCGCGCACACTCTACGGTCTGATCGATGATCGATCAATACAACTTTAGGCCAGATGCCCGATATTTGGTGCATAGGCCCAGGTGTAGCCGGGGAACTCGGCTGGCCGCCGCTGGTTGCTGCCCTTAGTTGCCGCCCTCGTGTGTCTTGAGCGCGGCCTCGACGTAGTTCATGACGTGGTCGCTGAGCATCTGGCCGACCGCCGGATCCCCCTCGCGGAAGGCCCGCGTGATCTGCTGGTGATCGGCGGCCTTGGCGTGCAGCTCCATGTTGAGCCAGCGCACGGACAGAGCCGTCCACACCTCGACACCCAGCGACTCCCACGTGTGCAGAAGCACACTGTTGTCCGCGGCGCGGACGACCTCCCGGTGGAACTCCACGCTGTGCCGGATCTGCTCGGTGACGTCGCCCTGGGCCGTGGCGCGGTGCAGGGCCTCCACCTCGCGCTCCAGACGCGAGGGGTCGGTTTCCAGGCGGGGCGCGGCCAACTGCGCGGCCACCAGCTCTAGACCGGCGCGCACGGGGTAGATCTCCGCCATGTCCTGGACACCGAAGGCCCTGACCCTGGCTCCCTTGTTCGGCACCGTCTCGATGAGGCGCAGAGTCTCCAGTTCGCGCAGAGCCTCGCGGACCGGCGCCTGGCTGACGTTGAGCTCCGTCGCGACCCTGCGCTCCACGATGCGCTCGCCGGGCTGCCAGCGCCCGGACAGGAGGCCCTCGACCAGTACCTGCCGGATCTGCTCCCTCAGTGGCTCGCGGGCCAACTTAGAGGGGTCATCCGGCAACTGTGGGAGGTCGACCATCCAGGGCCCTTCCGTTTCTCGACCCGTGCGCGACCAGCACACGGGGCGACATGCTCCAACTTCTGACAAGCTCCTTGAAGACTGCCACACATGCGCGGGTCGGCCGGACGGCCGGCCTCGAACGGCTAACGGAAGCCTCACGAACCGGTCGCGCACGGCTGTATCAGAAGGACTCGCTGGAGCGGCTTCCGGCAAAGTCCGAGGTGGAAGAGTCACACTTGACTGGGCATACCACTCATAAGGGGGAGTGTCCGGGTAGGCTCGCATGTTGGCAACAAGCCACCCAAAGCCGTACGGGGCGTTATCCACGTCACGGTGATGGGCCAACTGCAGCGCACTGACCCGCGCTGAGACAACAACAGACGCGGTCACAGACCGCCAACGCAGACGCCACCGTCGACCAGTTCCGTTTCCCGGATGTCGATCCTGCACGGCGACCGGTCACGGCCAGCGTGAACCAGTCCGAAGGATCGACCGTCGAACCGAGTGCGGGGACACAGCCCCGACAAGCCACCCGGTGTCGGCCCCGAGGGGCCAGGAACAGTCCCAACAACCGCGGCTAGCCCGTCCCCCCACGCCTCAGCAGTGCCACAGGCAAGCCCACAACGTGTGAGACAGCACTGAGCACATGACGCATTCTTCCCGGACCCGGCGCTCGAGGTCCAGACAGACGCCACAGGAGCCGGAGCGGCGCAAGCCCGAACCCGGCCCCTACAGTGGCCCCATTCCCGTGGTGCGTGCCAAGGAGTACGCACCGGGGCCACCGGTCGTGCGCGCGATCAAGTGGCCGAGTGTGAGCGAGATCGCGTGGGGTCTCGCATCGGACCGGATCGCGATCATGCTCTTCGTGGCGCTGATCGTCATGACGATGCTGGCGGCCGGCCCGCTGCACCCGGTCGACAACTTCCTGAACGAGTTCACCCGGCCCTACTGGGACACGCTGCGCGTGCCGCTCATCTACTGGCCGGACAACGTCGCGTCCCGTTACGTCGCGCTTCCGGTCCTGGGCGTGACCACGTTGCAGCTGGCCTACTGGCACCGGAGCTGGAGACCGATCATCCTGGGGGCGGGCGGCGTCTTCGGGATGATGTCGATGGTCTCCGTGATGAAGCTGCTGTTCAACCGGGGCCACGCCAAGAACTTCGACCCGGACTTCTTCTCCGGTGCGGGCAACGTGGCCTTCCCCTCCGGCCACGGAGCCAACGCGATCCTCATCTACGGGCTGGTGCTGTTCCTGATCATCAGGTTCGGCGCTGCGCGACCACACATCATCAGGCGGCTGGCCTACACGATCGTGGCCATCGCGATCCTGCAGTCGACCGTCTCGATCTACTTGCACTTCCACTGGTTCACGGACCTGGTGGCCGGGATGATCGCGGGCGGGTTCGCGCTCAGGCTCACGATCCGCCTGGACCGGATGATCCCGCACGGTCACACCGTCCAGTGGTGGCCCTGGTACGGCCGAGGATCCGAGGTCAAGACCTAGAACCACCGAACCTGAAAAGAACGCCCGTCGAGCATCTCGACGGGCGTTCTTCGCGTCTGAGGCCTTGCCTGAAATACCCCCAGGGGGTATACATGTTCCAAGGGCGCGCGGACATGGCAGGCATCCGCCGGTCAGATACCCGGCATGGGTATTTTCGGAAGTGGAGGGGGATCAACATGCGCACAGGTCAGCACGGTTCCGATCCGGCCGGGGCCGGCGGAGGGCACGGCGAGGACGAACACGGGGACCACGCGGATCACGGGGACCACGCGGATCACGGGGACCACGCGGATCACGGGGGCCATGGGGCTCACGGGGGCCACGGTGGCCACGCCGCGGTGTTCCGCACCCGGTTCTGGTGGAGCCTCCTCCTGAGCGTTCCCGTGGTGTTCACCAGCCACATGATCGCCGGGTGGCTCGGTTACGACGTGCCCGAAGCCCTCGCCTGGGTGCCGCCGGTCCTGGGCACGGTCGTCTACCTGTACGGCGGCTGGCCCTTCCTCGCCGGGGTTCCCGCCGAACTGCGCGATCGCAAGCCCGGCATGATGACCCTGGTCGCGATGGCGATCACGGTCGCCTTCGGTTCCAGCCTGCTGGCCACCTTCGGTGTGGTGGGCATGCAACTCGACTTCTGGTGGGAGCTCGTCCTCCTGGTCGTGGTGATGCTCCTCGGCCACTGGTTGGAAATGCGCGCCCTCGGGCAGGCGTCCGGTGCCCTGGAAGCCCTCGCCGCCCTGCTGCCGGACCGGGCGGAACGCGTCGGCCCTTCGGGGGAGGTCGAGGAGGTGCCCGTAGCCGAACTGCGCGCCGGGGACACCGTCCTGGTCCGCTCCGGAGGCCGGGTCTCCGCCGACGGCACCGTCGTCCGGGGGCGTGCTGCCGTGGACGAATCGATGATCACCGGTGAGTCCCGCACGGTCACCCGTGACGAGGGCGACCGGGTGGTCGCCGGGACCGTCGCCACCGACTCAGCGGTCCGGGTCCGGGTGGACGCGGTGGGCGACGACACCACCCTCGCCGGGATCCAGCGCCTGGTCAGCGAGGCACAGGAGTCCAAGTCGCGTTCGCAGGCACTGGCCGACCGGGCTGCGGCGCTGCTCTTCTGGTTCGCCCTGTCCGCAGCCGCCATCACCTCCGTGGTCTGGGGCCTGCTCCTCGGGGACTCGAGCCAGGCGGTCGAGAGAACCGTCACCGTCCTGGTCATCGCCTGCCCCCACGCGCTGGGGCTGGCCATCCCGCTGGTCATCGCGATCTCCACGACCCTGTCCGCGCGCAACGGCATCCTGGTCAAGGACCGCTTGGCCTTGGAGCGCACCCGGCTGGTGGACACGGTCCTCTTCGACAAGACCGGAACCCTGACCAAGGGCGCCCCGGCGGTCACCGACACCGCGGTCGTCCACGGGCAGAGTACGGAACGGGTCCTGGCGCTGGCCGGAGCGGTAGAGGCGGACTCCGAGCACCCGCTGGCCAAGGCGATCGTCCGAGCCGCCGGGCAGTCGGCTCCCGTGCCCGCGGCCACGGACTTCCAGTCACTCACCGGTCGCGGCGTCCGGGCCTCCGTGGACGGCATGAACGCGTACGTGGGCGGACCCTCGCTGCTGGACTGGCTCGGTGCCGCCGAACCCGCGGAGCTGGTCGAGCGCACGCGTCCTTGGCGGGACCAAGGGGCGACCGTCCTCCACGTGGTGGCTGACGGCGCGGTGGTCGGCGCCGTGGCGCTGGCCGACGAGGTCCGGCCCGAGTCGGCCTCGGCCGTCCGCCAGCTCCACGATCAGGGCATCCGGGTGGCGATGGTCACCGGTGACGCCCGCAACGTGGCCGACGCGGTCGCCGGGAAGCTGGGCCTGGACGAGGTGTTCGCGCAGGTCCTGCCGGACCAGAAGGATGCCGTGGTCCGTGATCTGCAGGAGCGCGGCCACCGGGTCGCCATGGTCGGCGACGGGGTCAACGACGCACCGGCACTGGCCAGGGCGGACGTGGGTATCGCGATCGGTGCCGGCACCGACGTGGCGATCGAGTCCGCGGGCGTGGTGCTGGCCTCGGACGATCCGCGCGGCGTGGTGTCGGTGCGCAGGCTGTCCAAGTCCGGGTACCGCAAGATGCTCCAGAACCTGGTGTGGGCCGCCGGCTACAACATCGCGGCGGTCCCGCTGGCCGCCGGGGTGCTGGCCCCGATCGGCATCGTCCTCGCCCCGGCGGTGGGCGCCGTGCTGATGAGCCTGTCGACCATCATTGTCGCGCTCAACGCCCAAGTCCTGAGGGGCCTGGACCTGCGCCCCGCCGACTGAACCCGGAATCCGGGCCCCGGGGCGGCAGTGGCCTGGGGTTCGGAAGTTGGGTGAATTGGGGGTGTTGACACGTGTGGTGACGGTGCATATCGTCCCTGCAATGGTAAGCGCTTTCCAGTGTCAGGGGTCGGCTGTTCTGCCTCCGGGATAGTGCCCGGCCCCGCGGCCACAAAGGTGTGGCCGACCACCCCCCACATCAAGGAGTGAGCGTTAACATGCGCACCACACGAACTCGGCGCACCGGTTCCCCGGCGGTCGTCCTCATCGCGGCCGGAGCCGGCGCCGGAGCACTGGCCCTCGGCCTCCTCGCAGTGCCGGACGGACAGTCTCCCGCGGATACCGTCTCCACCGACGGGGACTCCGCGCCGCTCCAGGACGCCCCGTCCGGCTGGGCCGGTGAGAACGGCGGTACCACCGGCGGCGCCGAAGGCGACACCGTCACCGTCAGCAGCGGCGACGAACTCCTCGACGCCCTCGAGGCGGATGGACCGCAGGTCATCGAGGTCAGCGGCTCGATCGAGATCTCCGGTATGAACAACGTCTCGTCGGACACCACGGTCGTCGGCCAGGACGGTGCCGAGATCACCGGCGGCGGTCTGAACGTGAGCGACGTCAGCAACGTCATCATCCGCAACATCGCCTTCGCCGACTGGGACGACGACGCCGTCAATGTCGAAGAGGGCGCCACCAACGTCTGGGTCGACCACAACAGCTTCACCAACGGCTACGACGGGGCCGTCGACATCAAGCGGGAGGCGGACTTCATCACCGTCTCCTGGAACCACTTCTTCGACCACGACAAGACGTCCATCGTCGGGCACGACGATGGCCACACCGACGACGAGGGCTACCTCCGGGTGACCTACCACCACAACTACTTCGACGGCACCGACACCCGCCACCCGCGGGTCCGCTTCGGCAACCCCGTGCACGTCTACAACAACTACTACCGGGACAACGAGGAGTACGGCGTCGCCTCCACGATGGACGCCGGTGTGCTCGTCGAGGGCAACTACTTCGAGGGCGTCGACAACCCCACGCACACCGGGTACGCCGACTCCGACGACGGCGCGATCGAGGAGAGCGACAACGTCTACGACGATTCCGGTGAACCCGAGGTCGGCGGCACTGTGGAGTCGATCCCCTACGACTACACCCTGGATCCGGCGGAGGACATCCCCGACGTCGTGACTTCCGGCGCCGGGCCTGGCAACATCTAGAGGGTCGCGGACTCCCTCTTGTAGCGGGAGAGGGCTCGTGACGAAGGCCGCCGCCTCGACCGGTTACGAGGCGGCGGCCACTCTGCTTCCCGGGGCGCCCCCTGCTCTGGGAGAGGCGCCGAAGGTTTCACGTGAAACACCTGGTCACTCACTGCCCCAACCCGTGTCCGCTCGAAGGCGGGAGTGGTCCTCGCGCGCGGACACAGGGGCGGGGTGGTCCAGGCAGTGGCCCATCGCACGGTGCCACTTGTTGCCGCGCAGGGCGGGTTCGAGCGCGGCTAGGGCCGCCGCGTACTTGCTGAACCGGGCCTCGCGGATCCCAAGCTCGTGCAGTCGCCGTTCCGTGCCGGTCAGCCCGCCCTTGGTCTTGATCTCCAAGAGCATCGTGTCCGGCCGCATCTGCACGGCCCAGCCGCCCCGGTACCCGACCAGGTTGTGGTCGATGGTGACCCGCTCTTCCCCGGAGAGGTCCACCACGGTGGTGCGGTGGTAGTCGGTCACCGCGGAGGGCGTCAGAACGTCCGGAGGGTTCAGGCGGCAGCGGCCCAGCGCACGGTCGAGGAAGCTCCGGGTCGCCGGAGTCAGCCGGTCGGCGGGGGCGCTCATCGGCAGCTCAACGCGCACTTTGTCGGTGATTCCGCGCGCGCCCTTCAGCTTCACCTCGAACATCCTCGTGTCCGTGTCCACGTAGGTGCGGGTCCGCACCTTGTAGCGGAGCCGCCGCCCCTGGCGGTGGTCGTGGAAGGTCCGCAGTTCGGGGGTATCCAGGTAGGTGGACGAGTACAGGAAGGAGGTCCGGCCCCCGATCTCCATCACCGCGAACCGCTCCTCGGCCCCGGCGAACAGGGCGGACATCAGCTCGGTGGGGACCAGGTACTTGCGGCAGGTGCGGGTCACCAGGGCGGCGCGCTCGTTGACTTCCGCGAGGGACACGGAAGGCAGGTGCGCCAACCCCGGCGGGCCAACGGGTGCGTCTGTGTCCGGTGGGCGGGCGTCGGGTCTGGTGGCGTCGGTCGTACGGGGGATCGCCGGAGCGGCGGTCGCGGGGATCAACGGCCACCCCACCAAGCGGGCATCGGCTGGCGGCGTCCGGCGGCCGGGCCCGGTGCGGACTCCAGCTTCGGCTCCTGGAAGCGCACGTCCACCACCATGAGGTCGCGTACGTAGTCCACCTCGGTGACGTCCACCTGCTGTACCCGGCCGCGCAGACGTCCCTCCAGGTCCTGCCGGAGCGCCACCGGGTCCTCGTGCACCACGTCCAGCGTCATGATCCGGCGCTGGGTGCGGGCCAACAGCTTGGGATGCCCGGCCACGAACAGGGCGGACAGCAGCAGGGCGTTGAGCCCCAGCAGGAGCCACGGGGTCGGGGCGGCCACGGCGTTCACCAGGCCGAGCGCGATCGCGATGAAGTAGTACCCGATCTCGCCCTGGCTGATGGTGTCCGAGCGCAGCCGCAGGATCGAGAGCACACCGAAGAGGCCGAAGCCGACGGCCAGCCCCACCTCCTGTTGGGTCAGCATCGACACCACGGCGAAGATGCCGACGTTGAGTGCCACGTAGGCGAGCACCAGGTCCCGCCGACCGTGTCGGCGGAAGTACAGGACGTAGGACAAGAGCGTGATCGCGGTCAGGTCGACCGCAAGAGCGAACCAGAACATGGTGACTATCCTGTGCCGCTCCGGTGAGGCCTTCATGAGTGTCGGATGAAGGAACCCTCATCTTTCCCTCGGCGGGTTGTCATCGTTCCCGGCGGTCCGGGGACCGCCCGGTCACGCGCCCTCCCGGTCACCCGGTCACCCGGTCACCCGGTCAACCGGTAGCCCATGCCCCGCACCGTCACGATGCGCTCCGAACCCACCTTGCGGCGCAGTGCGCGCACGAACACGTCCACCACGTTGGATCCGGGGTCGTAGTCGTAGCCCCACACGTGCGACAGCATCTGCTGGCGGCTCAGGACCTGTCCCTGGTGCCTCATGAGCAGCTCCAACAGGGAGAACTCCCGAGCGGTGAGGTCGACCGACCGCTCGCCCACCGCCACCCGGCGGGTCCTCAGGTCCAGGGAGAGCCCGCCGACGTGCAGCACCGTGAGGTCGGCGGTGCGCTCCGTGCGCATCCGCAACCGCACCCGGGCCAGGAGCTCCTCGAACCTGAACGGTTTGGTGACGTAGTCGTCGGCCCCGATCTCCAGCCCCGTCACGGTGTCGCGGACCCCGTCCCGGGCGGTCAGGATCACCACCGGGATGTCCACACCCAGCGAGCGCAGCCTCCGGAGCACGTCGAACCCGTCGGTGTCCGGGAGGCCCAGGTCCAGCAGCATCAGGTCGAAACCGCCGGTGACGGCGTAGTCCACGGCCTCCGCACCCGTGCCCACCACCGTGGTGGTGAACCCGCTGGCGGTCAGGCCCTTCTGGACGAACGAGGCGATACGTTCCTCGTCCTCGACGATGAGTACCCGGCTCACAGGTGCTCCCTTCCGGTTCGGGGGTCGATCGGGATGACCAGGGTGAAGGTGGAACCCGCGCCGGGGGCCGAACGCAGGTCCACCCGGCCCCGGTGCGCTTCGGCGATGGCCCGGACGATCGCCAGGCCGAGCCCGGCGCCCCGGTCGCCGCGTGCGGTGCGCCCGCCGCGGGAAAAGCGTTCGAAGACGCGGCCGTGGTCCTCTGCCGGGATGCCGGGCCCCTGGTCGGACACCCAGAAGTAGACCTCGGAGCCGCGGATCGCCGAGCCGATCCGCACGGTGGAGTCGGGACCGTACCGGACGGCGTTGGCCGCGAGCTGGATCATCGCCTGGGTGACCCGTTGCTGGTCCAGGCGCGCGGTGCCTTCGCCGATTGCCTCCAAGTTCCAGCGGCGGTCGCCGAGCTGGCGGACCTTGGCGTCGATGTCGCTGGTGAGCTCGGCGAGGGAGACGGGGGAGGGGCGGACGAAGTCGGGTTGCTGGGCCTTGGCGAGCAGCAGCAGGTCCTCGACGATGCGCCCCATCCGGTCCAGCTCGTCGGTGACCAGCCGCACCACCTCCTGGCGCTCCTCAGGGTCGTCGCCCATGAGCTCCAGGTGCCCCCGCACGATCGTGATGGGGGTGCGCAGTTCGTGCCCGGCGTCGTCCACGAACCGGCGCTGCGCGGTGAACGCGCCCTCCAACCGGTCGAGCATGCTGTTGAACTGCTCGGCCAGCGCGGCGATGTCGTCCCGCCCGGACACCTCGATGCGCTGCGTAAGGTCCTCTTCGGAGATCTCTGCGGCGGTCTGGCGGACCAGGCGGGCCGGGGCGAGGATACGGCCGGCCACCCACCAGGCGGCGGTCGCTGCGGCGAGCAGGCCGAGGGCGCTCACCAAGGCGAGGGTTCCCATGGTCCCGGCGGTGTTGGCGCGGTCCTCAGCGGTGAAGTAGCCGATCACGAACCACCCGCCGCCGCTGTCCTGGCCCTCCGGCGGGTGCGCCCGGATCTTCTCCCACTCGACCGGACCTGCGGGGGTGTCCAGGACGCCCCGGGCGTCAGGGGACTCCAGGATCTCCTCGGTCATCGCCGGGTCGGCGGACAGGTCGTACGGCGGCTCCTGCCCTTGGCGGATGCGCCCGGCCTCGGTGGGTCCGCCGTCCCCTGGACCACCGGCACGCGACCTGGTGGACTCCGTCTCCTCGACCCAGCCGAAGAGGATCTCGGAGTCCTCCGGATACTGGCGCTGCAAGTGGACGCGCATGAGGGAGGCGAGGTCGGTGAAGGGTTCACCGGTGGTGGGGTCCGCACCGACCGCCGCGAACTCCTCGAACTCGGCGATCTCTTGGGAGAGCGCCTGGTCGACCCGCTCGTCCGTGCGTGCTGTCAGAGCGCTCCATGTGACCAGGTTGACCAGCACGAGGACGGCGGCCATGAGGAGGACCACCCATCCCATGATGATGAGCCGCGCCGGGACCCTGCGGTGCTGGGGCAGCTCCGGCTGGGGGCCGCGCAGGACCAGCGTCGGGAAGATCGAGGTAGCGCCCGACCGCGCGGGTTTGGAGGTGCCGGGCGGCGGGACCCGGACGGTGGTGGCGTCGGGATCGGAGCCACCGGTTCCCGAGGGGCGGTCAGTCGTCATCGTCGTCGTCCTCGAACCTGTCTTCCAGGCAGTCGTCCCACCAGTCGTCCCATTCGTCCTCACCCCAGCCGTCGTAGTCCGCGTTGTCGTCGTAACAGGCGAAGGGGGGATCGGAGGTCGGCGGTGTTTCCGGCGCCGGGGTCTCCGCCGGGGTGTCCGCCGGGGGCTCGGTCGGGGACAGGTCGGGGTCGTCTTCGTCGGGCGTGCCGTCCCCGTCGTGGTCGGTGACGGCAGGGGGCCCGTCGACCACGCCGTCGTCCGTGGATTCGACGGCGGGGGCGTCGGGCGACTCGCCGACCACCACCTCGCTCGGCGGATGGGGCTCGGGCCCTCGGATGAACAGTGCCCAGAGCAGGGCGACGGCCGCGACGGCGAGGACCGTCAACGTCCCGAAGACCAGCGGCACCAGAGGTGATCTCATACCTGTCGAGCATCCACGGGGAAGGCGGCGTCCGCATGAAGCGGACATGAGGAACTCTTCATTCTCGCAGGTCGACAGCTGGCCGCGCGCTAAGGCGGGGTGTTAGTAGCGGCGGCCGCGGAGCTCGGCGACGAGAACGGCTGCCTGGGTGCGGCGCTTGAGGTCCAGCTTGGCCAGCAGTGCGGACACGTAGTTCTTCACGGTCTTCTCGGCCAGGTAGAGCCGTTCGCCGATCTGCCGGTTGGTCATGCCCTCGCCGATGAGGTCGAGGATCTGCCGTTCCTGCGGGGTCAGCTCGGCCAGCGGGTCGGGTTCGGCCTGCGAGCCGCGCAGCCGGTCCAGCATCGCGCCGGTGCTGCCCGAGTCCAGCAGGGAACCGCCCGCGGCGACCGTGCGCACCGCGCCGACCAGGTCGGCGCCGTGGATCTGCTTGAGCACGTACCCGGCGGCACCGGCCATGACCGCGTCGTAGAGGGCGTCCTCGTCCGCGAACG
Source organism: Nocardiopsis oceani (assembly GCF_054777395.1). Lineage (NCBI taxonomy): Bacteria > Bacillati > Actinomycetota > Actinomycetes > Streptosporangiales > Nocardiopsidaceae > Nocardiopsis > Nocardiopsis oceani. Next base: position 13,751 of record NZ_BAAHAR010000064.1, on the reverse strand, counting down.
AGGTGAGCATCAGGCAGGCGATCCCGGGGTGGTCGGAGCGGATCTCGCGGCACACCTGGACGCCCGAACCGCCGGGGAGCCGCACATCGAGTACGGCGACGTCGGGCAGGACGACGGGGATCCGTGACAGCGCCTGTTCGGCCGTTCCGGCCTCGCCGACCACGGTCATGTCGTCCTCGGTCTCCAAGAGCGCGGCCACACCGCGCCGGACGACCTCGTGGTCGTCTACGAGGAAGACCCGGATCTGCCTCCGAGCGCTCTCGGCTCCATCGCCCGTCATCGGTCCTCCCTCATCCCGCGTCTGTGCGCACGTGACACCACAGGAAGACCGTAATACCTCCGAGGGGGGCGACGGTGGTCCTAAGGCAATAAACCCCCCGGGCAAAGGTCCTGGAATCGGACAAAAATCCTGCCCGGGGGGTGAAGTGCCTGATCACGGCTGGTGCGGGTGTGACTACTCGCGCCCTATCGTCACCAGTCCGTCACCAGTCCGTCACCAAGGATCCCGCGTGCCGTGGCGGTCTACCTCCCCGTGCCACGGTGGTTCCCGCCATGGCACGGGGGGCGCGTCGGCCTCAGGGGTGCTGTCCGGACCACGGGCTGGCCAACTCGTAGGCGCGGCAGGCGCGCAGCACCCGACGGTCGGCGTGGCGGGCCCCCACCACCTGCAGGCCGATCGGCAGGCCCGACTCGCTGAACCCGCACGGCACGCTCGCGGCGGGCTGCTGCGTCATGTTGAACGGGTAGCTGAACCCGGCGTAGGAGGTCCACCGCCGCCCGGCCAGCTCCGGTGGCGACTCCAGCCCCGCCTCGAAGGCCACGTTCGGCATGGTCGGGGTGATCAGCAGGTCGTAGGTCTCGTGGAAGTGCCCCATCCGGATGCCCATCGCCATCCGGAGCGCCATCGCGGTCAGGTAGTCCTGGGCGGAGTAAGTCAACCCCTCCGCGATGATCTCCCGCAGACCCGGGTCCTGGAGCTCCCGGTCCCGATCGGTGAGGTGCTCGGTGGCCTTGGCCGCACCCGAGTACCAGAGCACCTTGAACTCTTCCACGGACTCGGGCAGCCCCGGGTCGGCCTCCTCCACCTTCGCGCCCAGGGACTCGAAGACCCGCACGGCAGCGTCGACCGCGCGGGCCACCTCCGGGTCCACGGCCAAGCCGCCCAGCGTGGGGCTGTAGGCGATGCGCAACCCCCGGACGAGCTCCTCGGGGTCGGTGCCGCGACCGGCGTCGGCCAGCCCGGGGCCCGGCGTCGGCATCGCCATCCAGTCCCGGGAGTCGAATCCGGACGTCACGTCCAGCATCAGCGCCATGTCGCCGACGGTCCGTGCCATCGGCCCGGTGTGGGCAAGCGACCCGAACGGGCTCGCCGGGTAGTGCGGGACCAGCCCCCACGTGGGCTTGATCCCGCAGACCCCGGTGTAGCTGGCCGGGATGCGGATGGACCCGCCCCCGTCCGTCCCTGTGGACAGCGGGCCCATCCCTGCGGCCACCGCCGCCGCGGAGCCCCCGCTGGAGCCGCCGGGGGTGGTGGACAGGTCCCAAGGGTTGCGCGTGATCCCGTTGAGGGGGTTGTCCGTGACACCCTTCCAGGCCAGCTCGGGGGTGGTGGTCTTGCCGACGAAGACCGCGCCGTGCTCGCGCATCCGGGCCACGACCGGGGAGTCCTCCTCCCACGGGCCCTCTTGGGGGGTGGTCACCGAACCCTTGAGGGTGGGCCAGCCCTTGGTCAGGTGGATGTCCTTGACCGAGGCGGGCACGCCGTCCAGGCGCCCCTCGGGTTCGCCGCGCCGCCACCGTTCGGCGGAGGCGCGCGCGGCCTCCCTCGCCTCCTCCGGACGCACCAGGCAGAACGCGTTGAGCGCGGGGTTGTCCTGCTCGATGCGCTCGAGTACCGACTCCACCGCCTCCACCGGGGAGAGCTCCCCGGTGGAGTAGGCGTGCAGCAGTTGCTCGGCGGACAGGTCGGCCGGTGTCACGGGATCTCCGGAGCGTGCCAGCGGGACGCCGCGAACGGCCCCCGCGTCGGCTCCGGCGGAGCCTGCGGCCGCACCGACGGCCGTGCCGGCGTTGTCGGTCTCGGCCCGGTCGGAACGGATCGTCACTTCAGCCTCCCAAATCACGCGAAGGGTCAGCCGGGCACGTAGCCCCGGCTCTTGTCCACGACATTGCGCAGTTCCTGCCCGTCCAGGTACCGGGCGAGGTTGTCCAGGAACAGCTCGACCAGGTCCTCGCGCCAACCGACCACGTCACCGGACATGTGCGGCGAGACGATGGATCCGGGCAGGCCCCACAGCGGGTTGATGGCCTTGAGCGGTTCCCGTTCGAAGACGTCCAGTGCCGCACCGGCGATCGCGCCCCGGTCCAGGGCGGCGACCAGGTCGGACTGGACGACGATGGGGCCGCGGGCGATGTTGATCAGCCGCGCGGTGGGCTTCATGAGGTCGAGGAAGTGCCGGTCGACCAGGCCCTGGGTGGCCTTCGTGAGCGGGGCGGCGACGACCACGTAGTCGGCCTCGGGGAGCTCGCCGTGCAGGGTCGGGCCGCCGTCGGCCGCCCGCTCGGCCAGGCTGGACTCGGCGACGGTGCCGAAGTCGGGGTCGCCGCCGCGGGCGTGGCTGCCCGAGGCGCCGACCTCCATCCCGACCGCTTGGAGCTTGTGCGCGATGGCGCGGCCGATGGGCCCGGTGCCGACGACGAGGGCGCGTTTACCCGTCACCCGTTCGGTTTCGCGGTGCTTCCAGCGGCGGTCGTGCTGGTACTCCCAGGTGCGGTGGAAGTCCTTTGCGAAGGAGATGACCAGGCCCAGGACGTACTCGGCGATGTGCTCGTCGAAGACCCCGCGGGAGTTGGTGACGACGGCGTCGCTCTCGACCAGACCGGGGAACATCAGGTTGTCCACGCCGGTGGTCGCGGCGTGCACCCAGCGCAGGGAATCGGCCTTGGGCCAGGCGGTGGACAGCGCTTCGGTGAACAGGTCCCAGACGAGCAGCGCGTCCGTGCCTGGCAGTTTGGCGGACAGTTCGTCGGCGGTGGTGTAGACGACCTCACCGAGCCCCGGATGGCCGTCGATGCGCTCGTGGCCTGGGGGGAGGTCGTCACCGTGCAGCACGAGGAGACGGGGACGATCGGGCGCAGAAAGGGTGGTGGGACTGTTCACGGGCGCGCTTTCCGGTTGCGACGGTCACTTGCTTGGCCGCCGGGGGTGTGGGTTCGCCCTTGCACGAGAAACGCTAGGGAGCCGACATAGGATTGTCAACAATCCACAAAACGGTTGTTCTGTGCGAAAGGGGCATTGCACACTGGTCCCGACGCAGTGGGGATACCCGCACGTCCGGAGGTCTATTGCCGCCCCCGGCAGATGGATCGTAAGATTGTAGACAATCCACAGTCGCACGACCGCGGACGGATGCCAAGGATCCCGAACCCAAGCGTCGAAGGGGCCCGACTTGCCCAGGTACATGACCGTCACGCTCGCCAAACGCGGGGTCTCCTGCGTCGCCGAGCTGCTCGACAAGGACGCCCCCCGTACCTGCGAGGCGGTGTGGAACGCCCTTCCGCAGGGCGACGCCGTCCAACACGCCAAGTACGCGCGCAACGAGGTCTACACCATGGTCCCGAGGTTCGCCGACCCCGAACCGGGCCAAGAGAACCCCACCGTCACACCGATCCCCGGCGACCTCGTCTACTTCTCCTTCGACGGGGGCATGCTCGACCGCTCCTTCAAGGAGGACAAGGGCATCAGCCACCTGCCGGGCGTCATCGACCTCGCCCTCTTCTACGGGCGCAACAACCTCCTCCTCAACGGTGACGTGGGTTGGGTGCCCGGCAACGTGTTCGCCACTGTCGTCGAGAACCTGCCCGCCATGGCCGAGGCCTGCAACGACGTCTGGCGCTCCGGCAGTGTCGGCGAGCGCCTCCTGTACGACCGGCTCGACCGCTGAGACACGACCCCGTGTCCGCGAACACGACCCCTCCGAACACGTGCCGCCGGGCACGTGTCAACTCATGCCGTTTCGCAAGTCCGACACGAGAAGCACAGCCTGGGAGGTGAGTGACCGATGTGGACCGAAGGAACCCGACCGGCCCCTGAAGGTGACGCCGGACAAGCAAACTCGCACGTACCCGACCTGGGCGTCGAGAACGAGGTCGTCGAACTGCCGGGGTCGAACACGCCCCCGTGGCAGTCGGGGATCGGTGTGATCGCGCCCTACGACTTCGCGCTCGACCGCGAACTGTGGCGGTGGGCACCCGACGACATCTCGCTGCACGTCACCCGCCTGCCCTACGTGCACGTGCCGGTGACGGTCGACCAGGCCGCCGCTCTCAGCAAGGGCAAGGCGGTGACCAAAGCAGTACGCGCGCTCCTCGCCCCCGAGCCACTGGCCGTCGGTTACGCCTGTGCCTCAGGCAGCTTCGTCCACGGGGCCGAGGGGGAACGCAAGCTCCACCGCACCATCGTGGACGCGGGCGCACCGGCGGCCGCCACCACGTCCGGGGCGCTGATCCGTGCCCTGGAGAGCCTGGACGTGAACCGGATCGCGGTGGTCACCCCCTACGTGGACAGTGTGACCGACCGCCTGCTCGACTACCTCGCCGAGCACCACATCGGGGTCACCTCCAGCGTCGGGCTCGGCCTGCTCAGCCACATCTGGAGGGTCACCTACGCCGAGGTCGCCCGCGCGGTGCACGAGGTGGACCGCCCGGACGCGCAGGCCGTGTACATCAGCTGCACCAACGTCCTCACCTACGACATCATCGCGCCCCTGGAACGTGAGCTGGGCAAACCGGTGATCGCGGCCAACCAGGTCACCATGTGGGCGCTGCTGCGCGCCGCCGACCGGCGGGCCGTCGCCCACGGACAGCGGCTGATCGACGCGGCGGCGCCCAGCGTCGTCTGACCGCCCGCCCCGGAGCTAGGAGAAACATGACCCGAGTCGGATTCCTCTACCCCGGCTACAGCGCCGAGGACGACTACAAGACCTTCACGGGGCTGCTCGGCGGGGAGGTCGAGCTCCCCGTGGTGCACACCCTCATGCGGGTGGACGCCCACCGGGTGGACGCCCTGCTGGACGTGGGCAGCGAGGACGTGCTCGCCGAAGGCGCCCGCGAGCTCGCCGCCATGGACGTCGATTCCGCCGTGTGGGCCTGCACGAGCGGAAGCTTCGTGTTCGGCTGGGAGGGCGCCCGGCAGCAGGTTGAGCGGGTGCGCGAGGTGGCGGGCGCCCCGGCGTCCAGCACCTCCTTCGCTTTCGTACACGCCCTGGGCCAGCTCCGCGCGTCCCGGGTCGCGATCGCCGCGACCTATCCGGACGACGTCGCCCAGCGCTTCGTGGAGTTCCTCACCGAGGCGGGTGTCACCGTGCTGTCCATGGGCAGCCACGGCATCGCCACCGCGGCCGAGGTGGGAGGACTCGACCCCAACGACGCGGTCGACTTCGTCGTCGCCAACGACCACCCGGAGGCCGACGCGGTCCTCGTCCCGGACACCGCCCTGCACAGCGCCGACCTCATCGATCCGTTGGAGGCCCTCCTGGGCAAGACGGTGCTCACCGCGAACCAGGTGAGCATCTGGGAGGGGCTCCGGCTCGCCGGTGAGTGCGGTGCCCGGCCCGGCCCGGGCGCCCTGTTCCGCTCCGGCCCGGCCGCGGTCCGGAGCGTCTTCGACGGCGCCTAGGGCGTATGGCGTGTATGACGCGGAAGGTGCGGACGGCGCGGAAACATCCGGAAGAGGGTCTAGCCTCGGTTTCTGTCCGCTTCGCACGCTCGTGTCCTCATCCGTCCTGAGTCCGAGGTAGGACCCGAACCCGAGGTACACCCCGAGTCCCATCCAGCCCCAAGGGCCCTGACACCCAGCACCCAAGGGAAGGAAACCCCATGTCTGTCCCCGGTCAGCTCAGACCCGTTCCCCGGAGGTCCACCGCCGAACTGATCGCCGACCAACTGCGGTCAGCGATCATGTACGGATCCCTCTCACCGGGGGACCAGCTCGGTGAGGCCGAACTCGCGGGGCAGCTCGGGGTCAGCAGGGGTCCGCTCCGCGAGGCCATGCAGCGCCTGGTCCAGGAGGGTCTGCTCCGCAGTGAACGGCACAGGGGCCTGTTCGTCCGTGAGCTGGCGCCGGAGGATGTCCGGGACATCTACGTCGCCCGGCTCGCGGTGGAGCGGACCGCCTGCCAGCTGATCATGCGGGGCAACCGGGGTGAGGCCCTGGCCCGCCTCACCCCGGCCTTGGGCCGACTGGCCGAGGCCACCGCGGGGGCCGACCGGGGCGCGATGAGCGACGCCGACCAGGAGTTCCACCAGACCCTGGTGAGCTGCGCCGGCAATTCGCGCCTGGAGCGCATGGCCCAGACTCTGCTGGTGGAGACCCGGATGTGCCTGACAGTGATGCAGGAGGTGTACCCCGAACCCGGTGAGCTGCTGGACGAGCACCAGCGCATCCTCGACGCGATCGTGGACGGGGCCGAGGACCGCCTTCTGGAGCTCATCGAGTCGCACATGGTCGACACCGTCGAGCGCATCAACGCCGAGACGGCGGGCCGATCCGGCGCCCTGTCGTCGGAGGAGGACGACGAACAGGCCGGGGCCTGAGTCCGTTGCACCGACCGGGAAGGGCCGTTCCGGGCTCGCGGGGAAAGTCTGTGCGGACCCGCTTGGGAAGGCCCGTCCGGGGCCGCGCGGGAATTCCCGGTGACTCGCTGCGAGGAAATGTGCCGTATTGGTTGCGTAGGGGTGGGTATTCCGTGCTAGCGTCCTTTTCGGGCGGCGCATAAAGGCCATTTCGGGCCTCAGGCGACGCCGTCCTCCCCTGCCTCTGGAAGGAACCCCCGGTGTTTGGACCCCACGGCCCCGCGAGCGCCCCCGGCGCCCGTGCCGTCGTGCTGTCCGCGCCGCTCCGACGGGCCCTGGTGCTCGTCGGCCTCCTCATGGGGACCCTCCTCGGTGCTTGGATCCTGGGGTCTTCGACCGCAGAGGCCGAGGAGATCCCGCTGGTCGGGGACGCTGAACTGGTGGACGAGGCCCAGCCGACGGAGGACGCCCCACCGGCGGCCGGGAACGAGCCGGTGCTGGAAACCGAGCCGCTGGAGGACACCGACCCGGTCGGTGAAACCCTCACCGACGTCACTGAGGAGACCACCGCGACCGCGCGCGACGTCTCCGAGACGGTCGTCCCCGAGGTTTCGGTCCAGGGCACCGACATCGTCGAGCCGGTCCACGACACCCTCGACGGCGTCACCGCGGAACTCGACGGCCACATCGACGACACCGCCACCGGCCTGAACGGTCAGGACGGCGAAGAGGCCGCCCAGCAGCCGGACCAGGGGGGCGAGCAAGCTCAGGAGTCCGGTGCCGAGTCCGAGCCCAAGAGCCCTGTGCGCCCGCAAGAGGGCCCGCACGTGATGGACGACCTCCCCGAGTCCGTCGACACCGCCACCGAGGCCGTCGCCACCGACGACGCCTCCGGGGCCGAAACCGGGTCCCACCATCACGCCGCGCAGATCAGCGCGGCCACCGCCGCCGCGAACAGCGGCGCGGCGCCCGGCGCGGCCGTCGCGGGCTTCCTGCCCGTCACCGGCGCCCCCGCCCCGGAGCCCGGCCTGAACCAGGCCGCCCGGCACGTCCTACACGCGGTGCCCAGCGCCGCCGCGGACGAGCCGACCTTCGCACCCGACTAACGGGTTCTGTTCTCCCTCTCCGTCGCCTTCCCGCGACATTCCGCCTGCACGCGCCCCTGCCCAGCCACGGCCCGCACCGCCACGGTGAGCGACCGGCCGACAGCTCTGGGGACTGACGCGGGCTCCGCTCTCCCGAGAAAGCGGATCCCACGTCAGTCAGCGGCCAGCCAGGCCACCGACTGAAACCCCGGCCGGGAACGCCCCGCTTCCGTCCAACCTCGCGGGCCCCGGCCGGACCACCCGCTCGAACCGGCGAACGGAATCCGGAAGGATCCTCATGCTCATCAACGCCCGTACCTCCGCCAAGACCCTCTTCGTAGCCGCCGGTGCCGCCGGATTCGTTGCCCTGGGCAACGGCTTCGCCGCCGCCGACACCCTCGAAGGCGTCGCGGGCGGGATCGACACCGGCGTTCCGGCGGAGCTCCCCGCCGTCGACACCGCCGTTCCCGCCGCCGACCTGCCCAACGTGCCCGAGGTGGCGGACGTGCCCGAGGTGGCGGACGTGCCGGACGTCGACACCGACATCGTGGACACCGAGGTCCCCGCCGTCGGTGACGTCGAGGAGACCGTCGGCGGCGCCGACGTGGACGGCCTGACCGACGAGGTCGTGGACACCGACGCCGTGGACACCGACGCCGTCGACACGGACGCCGTGGACACCGACCTGGTCGACGGCCTGGTCTAGTCCCCACAAGACCGTGTGCCCCCGCTGTTGGGGCGGGGCACACGGCCTCGGACGGCAATCAGGGACGGGCCAGCACTGACGGCGGCGCCAGTGGGACCGTGGGGGTCCACGGCGCGTACCGGCGGGCCCGGGGGATCGGGAGGAGTCCCCGTCGTCCGAGGTGCCTCCAGCGGCCCTGGAGGGGGATCGGAGGTCTGCGGCCTGGGCGGGTAACGCAGGTTCCTCCTCCGGGGCCGTGCCCCGTCATGGCACCCCGAAAGCCGGGGTGCCATGACCCGTTTCTCGAAAACGGACCATTCCCGCTTTCTTTTACGGTGTCGTATTTCAGAGGTTGAAGGGACTATGCGCGGAAAAGCGAGAACCAGGTAAGAACGAGAACTAGGTAAGGCCGCCGATTCCGACGTACTTGGTGTCCAGGAACTCGTCGATACCGACTCGGCCGCCCTCCCGGCCGAGGCCGGAGTGCTTGACCCCGCCGAACGGCGCCGCGGGGTTGGAGACCACGCCCTGGTTGAGCCCGACCATGCCGGTCTCCAGGGCCTCACTGACCCGCATCGCCCGGTTGAGATCCTGGGTGTACAGGTAGCTGACCAGACCGAACTCGGTGTCGTTGGCGGCCTCGACCGCTTCCTCCTCCGTCTCGAAGGACAGCACCGGCGCCACCGGGCCGAAGATCTCGGTGTTGGACAGCTCAGCGGCGAACGGCACGTCGGCGAGCACGGTCGGCTGGTAGAAGTGCCCCGGTCCGTCACCCGGACCGCCGCCCACGAGCACGCGCGCGCCCCGATCCACGGCGTCGTCCACAAGGTCCTGCACCTTCTGCCGGGCCTTGTCGTCGATCAACGGGCCCACGTCCGCGTTGTCGTCCATCCCTCGGCCGAGGCGGAGCGCACCCATGCGCTCGCTGAGGCGCCGGGAGAACTCCTCGGCGATCCCGGCCTGCGCGTAGATGCGGTTGGCCGCCGTGCACGCCTCACCGATGTTGCGCATCTTGGCGAGCATCGCCCCGTCCACCGCCGCGTCCAGGTCTGCGTCGTCGAACACCAGGAACGGCGCGTTGCCGCCCAGTTCCATGGAGGTGCGCAGCACCTGGCTGGCGCTCTGCTCCAGCAGTTTCCTGCCCACGGCGGTGGATCCGGTGAAGGACAGCTTGCGGATCCGGCCGTCGGTGAGGAGGGGCTCGGTGATCCCGCCAGCATCGGTGGTGGGCAGGACGCTCAGCACGCCCTCTGGCAGGCCCGCCTCGGCGAGGATGTCCGCCAGCGCCAGCGCGCAGAGGGGTGTCTGCTGGGCGGGCTTGAGGATCATCGTGCACCCGGCGGCGATGGCCGGGCCGATCTTGCGGGTTCCCATCGCCATGGGGAAGTTCCAGGGGGTGATGAGCATGCAGGGGCCGACCGGCTGGTGCATCACGAGGAACCGTGACTTGCCGTCGGGCGAGGTGGAGAACCCGCCGTCGATCCGCACGGCCTCCTCGGCGAACCACCGGAAGAACTCAGCGGCGTAGGCGATCTCGCCGCGGGCCTCGGCGAGGGGTTTGCCCATCTCAAGGGTCATCAGGACCGCCAGGTCCTCCTGGCGCTCCATGAGCAGCTGGTGGCTCCGGTAGAGGATCTCGCTGCGCTGGCGGGGCGAGACCTTGGCCCAGCTCGGCTGGGTGCGCGCCGCCACGTCCAGGGCGCTCAGGGCGTCCTCCTTGCCGGCGTTGGCGACCTCGCACAGCACCTTGCGGGTTGAGGGGTCCTCGACCCCGAAGGTGGCGCCGGAGGAGGCGTCCCGCCATTTCCCACCCAGGAAGACCCTCTTGTCCACCTGTGCGATGACCCGTGCTTCCTGATCCGACATGTTCTCTCCTCCGTCGACGGGCCGACCCGGTACGGGTGGCCTTGTGGTCAGAACTGCCCGACGTGCGCCCGCTGGACACCGCCGCGCCCCGGATGTTTCCATAGCAGCGTCGATTGTCAACAATCCTACGGAACTCGATACAAGGAATTGAGGCTCGCATGGCGGAGCTCTCCCCGGCCCTCAAGCAGGCGACCCCGGTCCTCGCCGCACGAGGCGAGGGTGTCTACATCTACGACGAGGACGACCGCCGCTACCTGGACTTCACCGCGGGGATCGGTGTCACCAGCACGGGGCACTGCCACCCCAAGGTGGTGGCCGCCGCCCAGGAGCAGGTCGCGACGCTGATCCACGGCCAGTACACCACCGTGATGCACCGGCCCCTCCTGCGACTCACCGAGCGACTCGGCGAGGTGCTCCCCGAAGGCGTCGACCGCCTGTTCTACGTGAACTCCGGCAGTGAGGCGGTGGAGTCCGCCCTGCGCCTGGCCCGCCAGGCCACCGGACGACAGAACGCGGTGGTCTTCCAGGGCTCCTTCCACGGCCGCACCATGGGGGCCGCATCCCTGACCACCTCAGGCGTGAAGATCCGCGCGGGCATCGGCCCGCTCGTTCCGGGAGTCGTGGTCTCGCCCTTCCCGTACGCCTACCGGCTGGGTATGTCCGAGGCAGACGCTGTGGCCTACGCCCTCCGCGAGCTCGACTACCAGTTCGCCACCGTGACCTCCCCGAAGGACACCGCCGCGGTGTTCATCGAACCGGTCCTCGGCGAGGGCGGCTACGTGCCGGTGCCCGACGCCTTCCTCCAAGGCCTGCGCGAGCGGGCCGACGAGCACGGGTTCCTGCTGGTCATGGACGAGGTGCAGACCGGATTCGGTCGGACCGGCACCTTCTGGGGGCACGAGCACTCGGGTGTGCGCCCCGACATCGTCATCACCGCCAAGGGCCTGGCCAGCGGTTTCCCGCTCTCCGCCATCGCCGCGCCCGCGTCGATCATGGACAAGGCCTGGCCGGGTTCCCAGGGCGGCACCTACGGCGGCAACGCGGTGTCCACCGCCGCCGCCCTGGCCACGCTGGACGTGATCCAGGAGGAAGGCCTCGTGGAGAACTCCGCCCGCCAGGGAGAGCGGCTCCACCAGGGCCTCGCCAAGATCGCGGAGACCCACCCGGGCATCGGTGACGTGCGAGGCCGGGGCCTGATGCAGGCCAACGAGTTCGTGAAGGCCGATGGAACCCCCGACGGTGCCGCCGCCCAGAGGGCCCAGCAGGCCGCCGCGCAGAACGGCCTCCTGCTCCTGACCTGCGGTCCCGCCGGAAACGTCGTGCGCTTCATCCCGGCGCTCGTCGTCAACGCCGACCAAGTCGATACCGCCCTCGAGCTGTGGGCGGCCACCGTGGAGGAAACCTCCTGACCACCCCGGACGCCGCCGGACCCCCGGCGGCGTCCGCATGGCCCGTGTCACACAGAAAAAGGGCGCGAAGGCACTCCAGCACCGTGATAGAGTCGGAGACGTCGCAAGGGAGAGCCCAAGGGTTCACCCGGGCGACACACAACTGAAGACCTGCACTCGTAGCTCAATGGATAGAGCATCTGACTACGGATCAGAAGGTTGGGGGTTCGAGTCCTCCCGAGTGCGCCACCATGAGACAGTGGCAGAGCGGCCCTGAGCAGCGGAAACGCAGCTCTGGGCCGTTTTGTGTGCAGCTCGGACGCACGTACGACTTCAGCGTGGGAGCCAAGTGGACTCCAGACCGGACCGGCTCTGACCTGTAGTTCTTCCCGCAGAGTCCCGTGGGAGCCAACCGTTTCAGATGGTGGGCCACTTTCCGCCGGATTGCGATTCCGGTATTCACGCTCTCAGAGCACCATCCCTTTGATTCAAGGTAGAACCTAACCATCAGCAAGCCTTTCAAGGTCAGTGCCCCGACCATGGACGGCGAAACGCTGCGTGGACAGCGTCTGGTCGATGGCGGTGCATCGACCACCTGTGTCCGGACCAGCTCTGAGCCGCTGAAGAGTCCACGTGGACGGGGGGTCGAGACTGGCATGCTCGCGTATCCGAATAGCGCCTATTCGAGGCCGGACTCTTGCTGAACCATCACGGAGAGTCGTGGTCAGCGGCGTAGCGGCTCCAGGGCCGCCCGCGTCTGAAGCAATCCGGATGATGGTCTTGTCGTGGAAGCCCAACGAGCGCGCGATGACGGGTGCGGGGGCCTGGAGGACGAGTTGGCGCAAGGCCGAGGTGCGGACCTGATGGGTCGGGATGCCCATGATGCGCAGGTGATCGGCCAGGGTGCCTGGGTTGAGTGGTTGCCCTGCCCGGCGGCCCGGGAACTGGCCGTAGGTAAACGCACCCGGCCCACCCGGCCCACCCGGCTGGGGTGGGCGGTGCGGTGGGGCACCGTGCGCATGCTCGGCATCTTCCAGGCCGACCGCCCCACCCGGGTGCCTGAGCGCGCGGTGGCCTTCGTCTCCGACCAGCTCGACGTCGACCCCGGATGCCCGCCAGGTCGTGCTCGCGCATCACGCGGGCAACCTTCTTGTGGTTGACCCGTTGGCCCTCGCGGGCGTGTTCGTTGAGGTCGGCGGTGATCCGGGGGACCCCGTAGGCGGGGTCGCCGCCTTGTTTGGGGTCCTGCAGGACATGGATCTGCTGGGCCAGGGCCAGGTCCGCGCTCTGGCGTGCCGCCCGGGCGGGGGCGGCCTGGAGCCAGGCGTAGAACGAGGACCGGGCCAGGCCGATGACCTCGCACAACCGCTTCACCTCGAAGGTGTGTCGGTGGTCGGCAACGAACTGGAAGCGGTTCAGGAGCCGTCAATTAACTACTGCTTGATTTGATGTTGGTCTCGTAGTTGGCGATCGCGTTCTGGAGGGCCTCGATCGTGCGGGGCGGGTGGGTCCGCCGGGGCTGGGCGAGGAGTGCGGCTATATCGGGGGAGGCGAAGGCCAGCAGCGGCATGGTCCGGTGCGCGTGGTAGCTCAGGGTGTTGCGGTCCCGGCCGAGCAGTCGGGCCGCCAGGGTGAGGGTGACGGTGTTGCGGCGGCTCAAAACGGCAGCCAGTACACGGTGGCGGTGGTCGAGGAAGCCGAAACCGGGGTTGTATCCGCGCCGGTTGATGCCCTTCTTCTTCTCGCGCTCGGTCTCGGCCAAGATCCGGCGGCAGGGCTCGAGTTCCTCCACGAGCTGCTCGAACTGCTCTCGGGACATGCCGGTCAGCGCGGGGTGGGTGAGTAGGAGGGTGGCCTTGGCCGGGATCGGGGGTGCCTTCGCTTGCTCTGGTTCGGTCGGCGGTGCCCGCTCAGGGTCGTAGGGGGCGATGGTGTAGTTCCACTCTCCGTGGAAGTCGTCGCGGTCGATGCGCTCCGTGATGGCCTTGCGCTCGGCTGGGGTGAGTTTGCGGCCGGTGGGGTAGTCGTTCTCGTCCAGCGCGGCCCTGACGGTCAGGCCGGTGCGGGTCTGGGTGGCGGAGATGGTCTGGAGTAGCACCTCGTAGCTTGTCAGCGGTCGGCCGCGCAGACTGTGGGTGATGCGGGAGAACAGGC
>NZ_BAAHAR010000063.1:0-31911 GCF_054777395.1 Nocardiopsis oceani | reverse complement strand
GGGGTCCGAGTGAGCACGCCGAGGAGATCCAGCGTGAGCTCAAGGCCCACGAGGTGGACTATGACCCCGAGAGGCTGCACGTGTCGGCTTCGGAGCGGATGTATGACGCGTTCATGAACCTGGTCCGGTCCGCATCCCACCCCACCAACCCCGGCGAGGGCGCAGAGAACAGCGAGGGCGCTGAGGGTGCCGAAGGTGCCCAGGGCTCCGACGGTCAGGACAGCAAGGGCAAGGGCGGCCCGGGTCGCAAGCGTGCTGCGGTGGCGATGATCAACATCATGGTGCCCCTGCCCACCTTCCTGGGCCTCCAGGGCGAGGGTGAGGGTGCGGGTCCGGCGGTGACGCAGGACGGGCAGGTGGTCTCTATGGCCGCGATCCGTGCCCTGGCCCCCAACAGCCAGCTGCGCCGCATGATCACCTCCCCCAAGGGCGACCGGGTGCTGGACGTGGGCCGTACCCAGCGCAACGCCACGGGCGCTCTGCGGGACGCGGGGATGTTCGGTCACACCACCTGCGCCTGGTATCAGGGGTGCAACACCCCGGCCAGCGGTTCCGAGGCCGACCACAAGAGGAGCTTCTCGGCCGGTGGGTCCACGAGCGCGGACAATATCCAGCCACTGTGCTCAGACCACAACCGGTTGAAGTATCGCCGGGAGACCAATCCGGAGCAGTCCGTCTGGCAGGGCCGCCCCTCCCACCGCAACCGGGGAAGCAACAACAAGGGGGAGGACTCGGACGCCGACCCCGACCCAGAGCCAGCTTCCACACCCACCCCTACACCTGAGGAGCGCTAACCCCGCCCGCCAAGGCCCTACCGCCCCACGCCCCCATGCCCTGGCGCCCTCCCGAGGGGTTCGCTGCCCACAGTGACCGGCCGCGACACCCGACCCGTCAACGCTCCGGCGCAGGGGCAGGCATCGGCCGCCAGGCCGAGGGGTCCGCAGCCCAGAATGACCGGCCGCGACACCCAACCCGTCAACGCTCCGGCGCAGGGGCAGGCATCGGCCGCCAGGCCGAGGGGTCGGGCGAAGCCCGAACCGGCTAGGACCTCAACCACCCGTCCCCCTTTCCCGATAGCCGCCAACCTGCCGTCGTAGCGGAGCGGGTCAAGGTGGAGCGCCAATGACGCGCGAAGCGCTCGATGGCGACGACCTTGAGGCGCGTAGCGGAGACGGCCACAATCGGGCGGCGGGAAAGGAGGGAACCCCACCCCAGAGAGCGAACCCCACCCCAGAGAGCGAACCCCACCCCAGAGAGCGAACCCCACCCCAGAGCAGGCACCCCACCCCAAAAAGAGAACCCCACCCCAGAGCAGGCATCCCCACCCGGCTTAGCGGAGCTGGACCGGGACCGAGCGTACGAAGCGCTGCTCGGCGTCGGTCACCCCGCCCATGAACTTGAAGGTCCGCAGGGTCATCCGCCGGTCGGCGATGCGCAGCCCGGGCAGCTCCTCCAGCAGCCGCCGCTCCACGCGGGTGAGGTCCGGGGCATCGCGCAGCCAGAGGATGAACAGGGTGTTCTCGGGCCCGGCGATGGTGGTGCACAGCCGTACCTCGGGGATGCGTTCGCCCAGGTCGGGCACGCCGTCGAGGACTTCGGGGTCGAGGGAGCCCCACAGGGTGGCGGCGCTCGGCCACCCCATGTGTACTCGGGAGATGTCGCAGCGCAGCCCCAGGAGGCCGTCGCGCAGCAGCCGGTTGATGCGGCGTGCGGCGGTGGTGGGTGCGACGTCCAGCCGTTCGGCGATGGTCTGGTAGCCGAGCCGTGCGTCTGCGCACAGCAGGTCGACGATGCTCTGGTCCAGCTCGGTCACCCGCTCGTTGCCCACCGGGTCGCGCCGGGCGGGGGAGAGGGCGCGCAACCGGCGGCGCTGATCGGGTGACAGGGCCCGGACCTGCCACAGGTAGGCCTCTCGGGGCACCTCCGTGACCACGTGCACCCGGTACGACACGACGTCCGGGATACCGCCCACCCAGTTGAGCAGGTAGTCGGCCAGGCCGCCTCCGGGGACGACCGTGAGCATGGGCTGGTGGGAGCCGGCGACGAACTGGATGCTGAGGGTGTCGCGATCCTCGGCGAGGACGGCGGCGACCCGTTCCACCGTGCCGTTGCGGCAGCTCAGCTCCACGTAGCTCAGGTACCGCCGGGCCATCACCCGTCGGCGGGGGAAGGCGGCGATGCGGGCCAGACCGCTGTCCTCCAAGCGCTTCCACCGCCGGGCGAGGGTGGTGGCGTCCGCGTCCAGGATCGGCCCGAGCTCGGCCCACGTGGCCCTTGGCGCCAGCTGGAGCGCGTTGATCAGGGTCAGGTCGAACTCGTTCGGGGTGCTCGATTCCGGCAACGTCTGCCCCTTGGCTGCTGTTTTCCGGCGATCGGTGCAGGTTACCCGTACTTCCGAATAGGTTTCCGCAAGACCACTGAGGCAGCCCTGAACTGCGTGTTTCTGTTGGATTGCGTGCCCGTTCACCAACGGTTCCGGACGGCGGAGCCGGGCAGCGGGGCTCTGAGGAGGAAGGTGACGCCGATGACCTCGGCAGAGAGGACCCTCGTGGTCCGTGACGGGACCGTGGTGGACGGGACCGGCTCCGGCCCCCGTGAGCACTGGACCGTCGTGGCGCGCGACGGCCGGATCGACTGGGTCGGTCCCGCCGACCGCGCGCCGCACGTCAGCGGACCCCACCGGGTGGTCGACGCGGCCGGAAGCACGGTCCTCCCGGGGTTCGTCGACACCCACGTGCACCTGACCATGTCGGGCGACGGCATGAACCCCGCCGACCTGCTCCACCAGCCGCCGCACTACGGTTACTTCACCGCGATCCCGCGCCTGAAGGCCACGCTCGACGCCGGGATCACCAGCGTCCGCGACCTGGCGGGGCTGGACCAGGCCGTGGTTCAGGCCGTCGAGGAGGGGATCGTCCCCGGTCCCCGGCTCACCACCGCCTACCGGGCGCTCGGCCCCACCGGCGGGCACGGCGACTTCCGGACCTGTTGCGGGTTCGACTTCGGCACCGTCCTCGGCCCCGACGGTGCGCTCTCGGTCAACACCGACGGCCCGGCCGAGGCGCTGCGCGCCACCCGCGAGGTCATGCGCAAGGGCGCCAAGGTCATCAAGGTGATGGCCAGCGGTGGTGTGTGGAGCCCCCAGGACACCCCGTGGCACGACGGCCTCAACATCGAGGAGATGTCCGTGATCGTGCGTGAGGCCGCCGCCCACGACATCCCGGTGGCCGCGCACGCCCAGAGCGCCCGCAGTATCCGCAACGCCCTCACCGCCGGGGTCACCAGCATCGAGCACGGCTACGAGATCGACGAGCAAGGCATCGAGCTGATGCTGGCCGGCGGCGCCTACCTCGTCCCCACCCTGGCGACCGCCACCACCCCGCCCGACCCCGCCAAGTCGGCCGACTACGCGGTCGCCAAGAAGCTCAAGCTCCAGGAGCACCTGAGCGAGAACATCACCGCCGCGATCCGCGCGGGTGTCCGCGTCGCCCTGGGCACGGACTCCGGTATCTGCCGACACGGCCGCAACTTGCGCGAACTCGAACTGCTCGTCGAGCACGGTATGAGCCCCATGGGCGCACTGCTCGCCGGGACCCGGGACGCCGCCGCGCTCCTCGGCCGGTCCGAGGACATCGGCACCCTCGAACCCGGCAAGCGCGCCGACGTCGTCGTCTGCGCGGGTGACCCCCTCGCCGACATCACCGTGCCGGGCGATCCCGACAACATCACCGCCGTGGTCAAGAACGGTGTGGTCCACAAGGACACCACCGGCGTCCGCGGCACCGCGCGCTGATCCCCGAGTTCAGCCGAACCCCGTGGTCAGCTGAGGCCCGCAGCTCAGAAGCCAAGAAACCCAGAAACCCAGAAACCCAGAAGCCCAGAAGCCCAGAAGCCCAGAAACCCACGATCGTCCGAAACCCTCCTTACTCCCCAGAGGTGGACCCATGAGCACCAAGCGCTCCGACTCAGGCGGGCACGGCGGCGGCCCCGGCACACCGCGCCCCGGATTCTTCGCCCGCACGATCGACGGCATCGAACGGGCCGGCAACAGGATTCCCGACCCGTTCATCCTCTTCCTGCTGCTCTTCGCGATCGTGGCAGTGGCCTCCACGATCATGTCCTCTGTCGGTGTCACCTATGAGCTGCCCGGGAGCGGGGAGGGCGCCCAAGAGATCCAGGGGTTCTTCACCGCGGAGGGCCTGACCTGGATCACCACCAACCTGGTCGCGAACTTCGTCGGCTTCCCGCCCCTGGGCGTGGTGCTGACTATCCTCCTCGGCGTCGGTATCGCCCAGCGGACGGGTCTGCTCAACACCCTGGTCCGGATGGCCTTCGGACGGGCCCCCAAGTGGCTGCTCCCGTACGTCGTCGCCCTGGTGGGTGTGTCCGCCAGCATCATGAGCGACGCGGCCATGGTGGTGGTCCCGCCGCTCGCCGCAATGGTCTTCAAGGCAGCGGGGCGCCACCCGGTCGCGGGCCTGCTCGGCGCCTTCGCCGCTGCCATGGCCGCGTTCAGTTGCAGCCCGTTCATCACCAGTACCGACGCGCTGCTGTCCGGTATCACCCAGTCGGCGTCCGTGCCGGTCGAGGGCCTGGGCGTGACGACCGTGACGCCGGTCTCCAACCACTTCCTCACGTTCACCATCGCGATCATCCTCAGCGCCGTGGCCGGCTTCCTCATCGACAAGGTCCTCGAACCCTCGCTGGAGCGCCGCCAGGTCAGCCGCGACCAGGTCTCCGACGAAGAGGAGGAACCCGCGTCGGCCAAGGGCGGGGCGCGCCCGGACCTGAAGATGGACACCGAGATCACTGCGTCCGAGCGCTTCGGCCTGCGCTGGTCCGGTGTCGCCCTGGTGCTGACCGTCGTCGCGGTCCTCCTCGTGACCCTCCCCGGCAACGCACCCATGCGCAACGAAGACGGTGCGTTCCTACCGGAGTCCCCGCTGCTCGACTCGGTGGTCTTCCTGGTCTTCCTCACCCTGGCCGTGCCCGCTATCGCCTACGGTCTGGCGACTCGGGCCATCCGCAAGGGCTCGGACATCACCAAGATGATGGGCCACACCATCAAGGACATGTCCGGCTTCATCGTGCTGGCCTTCGTGATGGCCCAGTTCCTGGAGCTGTTCGACTGGACCGGCCTGTCCACGTGGACCGCGGTCGCCGGCGCGGAGACGCTGGAGGCCACCGGGTTCACCGGTTTCGGCGCGATCCTCGGCTTCATCCTGCTGGCCTGGCTGATCAACTTCTTCATCATCTCGGGCTCGGCCCAGTGGGCGCTGTTCGCGGCGGTCTTCGTCCCGATGTTCGCGCTTCTGGGCTACGAGCCGGGCTTCATCCAGGCGGCCTACCGAATCGGCGACTCCACCTCCAGCGTGCTCTCGCCGCTCAACCCGTACATGATCATCGTGCTGGGCTTCCTGAAGGCCTACGAGCCCAAGGCGGGGATCGGTACGTTGATCGCGCGCTGCCTGCCCTTCTCCCTGGTCTTCCTCGTCCTGTGGGTCATCGTCTTCGCGGTGTTCTACTTCGGCGGGATCCCGATCGGACCGGGTATGTACTCGCACATCTGATCCACCACCACAAGGAGTCAACCCCATGACCGGCGCCAGGACCCTGTACCGGGATCTCACCCTCATCGACGGCACCGGGGCCGCCCCGGTCGCGGACGCCGCCGTGCTGGTCGAGGACGGCGTCATCGGCTACGCGGGCCCCGCCGCCGACGCGCCCGCCACGGGGCCCGAAGCCACCGTCGAGAGCCTGGGCGGGCGCACCCTCCTCCCCGGGTTCATCGACACCCACGTGCACTTCGGCTTCGCCGACGGCCGCGCCCTGGCCAGCAACAACGCTGAGATCTCCCGCAGCCTGCACGCCTTCGAGTCGGCCGAGCGCATGCGCACCACCCTGGAAGCGGGCGTGACCAGCGCCCGGGACTTGGGCGGGGCCGACGCCGGGTTCCGTATCGCCCAGGAGCGCGGCCTGATCCGGGGGCCGCGCCTGAGCATGGCGCTGCGCCTGGTGAGCCACACCGGCGGGCACGCCGACTTCACGCTGCCCTCGGGGACCAACGCGCACGACTGCGAGCACACGGCAGCGGAGATCGCCGACTCCCCGCAGGAGGTCCGGGTGTCCGCGCGGCGGCTCGTCCGGGACGGAGCCGACGTGATCAAGGTGTGCGCGACGGGCGGGCTTTCCAGCCCTTCCGACGGGCCCACCGACGAGGGGATCACCGAGGAGGAGATCGCCGTGATCGTCGCGGAGACCGCCAAGCACGGCGGCCGGCCGGTCGCCGCGCACGCGCAGGGCGCGGCCGGGATCAGGAACGCGGTGCGCGGCGGGGTGACCAGCGTTGAGCACGGCTACCTGATCGATGACGAGGGCATCGACCTGATGCTGGAGCGCGGCACGTTCCTGGTGCCGACCCTGACCACGTTCGACTTCGAGGACCGCGTCCACCTGATGTCGAAGAAGGCGATCGACACCAAGCGGACTCTGGCTGAGGAGACCTACCGGCGGATCTCGCACGCGGTGGCCCGCGGGGTGCGCGTGGCGATGGGTACCGACGCGGGGATCTCCGAGCACGGCCGCAACCTGCGTGAGCTCGCGCAGATGGTGTCCGTCGGGCTCTCACCCATGGCGGCGATCGTTGCGGGCACCGGCAACGCCGCGGAGCTGGTGGGCGCGGCCGACCGGGTCGGCACGGTCGAGGCCGGAAAGCTCGCCGACCTGGTGGTGTGCGAGGGCGACCCGCTCGCCGACATCGCACTGCTCGGCAAGCGGGACAACGTCACGCTGGTCGTCCAGGGCGGCGAGGTCGTCAAGGACACCCGCGGCTGATTCGCCGGGAGGCTTCCGGACCAGTGAACACAACGTGGGGCCTGGCGCGAGCGTCAGGCCCCACGGCGTCCGGTGTGCCTCAGACGGCGTTCTTGCGGCGCTGGCGCACGGCGTCGGCGAGGTTGGCGAGCACGCCCTCGGTAGTGTCCCAACCCATGCACTTGTCGGTGATGGACTGGCCGTAGGTGAGTTCGGCGGGGTCGCCGAGCTTCTGGGCGCCCTCTTCGAGGTAGCTCTCCAGCATGACGCCGGTGATGCCCTTCTGGCCCTCGGCGACCTGGGCGGCGATGCCCTGGGCGACCGCCACCTGGCGGACGTGGTCCTTGCCGCTGTTGGCGTGGCTGGCGTCGATCATCAGGCGGCGCGGCAGCTTGGCGCCCTCGATGACGTCCAGGGCGGAGCCCACCGAAGCGGGGTCGTGGTTGGGGCCGCTGCGCCCGCCGCGCAGGATGACGTGGCAGTCCGGGTTGCCTTCGGTGACCACGACCGAACCCGCTCCGGCGGGGTCCACGCCGAAGAAGGTGTGGGAGGCGGCCGCCGCGCCCACGGCGTCCACGGCCACCTGGACGTCGCCGTCGGTGCCGTTCTTGAAGCCGACCGGGGTGCTCAGGCCGCTGCTGAGCTGGCGGTGCACCTGGCTCTCGGTGGTGCGGGCGCCGATCGCACCCCAGGACACCGCGTCGGCGATGTACTGGGGGGTGATCGGGTCGAGGAACTCGGTGCCCGAGGGCAGCCCCAGGGAGTTGATGTCGAGCAGCAGCTTGCGGGCGGTGCGCAGGCCGCGGTGCACGTCGTAGGTGTCGTCCAGGCCGGGGTCGTTGATCAGGCCCTTCCAGCCCACCGTGGTGCGGGGCTTCTCGAAGTACACGCGCATGACCACGCACAGCTCGTCGCTGACCGACGGGATCAGGTCCCGGAGGCGGCGGGCGTAGTCCAGGGCCGACTCGGGGTCGTGCACGGAGCAGGGGCCGACCACGACCAGGAGGCGGTCGTCCTCGCCGTCCAGGACGCGCTTGACCTCGTTGCGCGAGTTCTCCACCAGAGCAGTGCTCTCGGGGCTCATCGGCAGCTCGGAGAGCAGGTCCTGGGGTGCGATGAGCGGCCTGTAGCTCGCCACCCGCGTGTCGTTCGTGCTCGTCATCGTCTCCCCTAGGTCCCGTCATGTTGTTCGTGTGGCATGAAAACCGTAGCGCGGCCGGTCACGCGCGAAGCGTTCGCGTCGGCATTTCGACGGGGCACGGGAGATGGGAAAAGCCACACCGGCGCATTGCCGAAGAGAACGTCTCATCTTGTGAGACGAAAATTACGTGGTGGCCATTCCCGCCGAAGGTCCTGCCGGGATCGAGGGGTCAGTCCTTCAACCCGGGGAGGTCGTCCTCCCAGAACTCGCGCGGGTTGCGCGTGCCGTCGGTGACCGTGCCGCGTTCGGCCTCGGCCTGCCGCAGCTGTACACGTCGGATCTTACCCGAGGCGGTCTTGGGTAGCTCGGTGAACTCCAGACGGCGGACCCTTTTGTGCGGGGACAGCCGTTCGCGCGCGTACGCCAGGACGGCCCGCGCGCTCTCGCTGTCGGGGGCCGCGCCCTCGGCCAGCGCCACGTACGCCTTGGCGACCGCGAGGCGCAGCGGATCGGGGGAGGGGACGACCGCCGCCTCGGCCACGAATTCGTGTTCCAGAAGAACACTTTCCAGTTCAAATGGTGAGATCCGGTAATCGGAGGCTTTGAACACATCGTCGATCCGGCCGATATAGGTAATGTAGCCGCGCGAATCCCGGGTGGCGATGTCACCCGTGCGGTAGAGGCCCTTGCGGGTCGCCTCGCGCGTGCGCTCGGGATTGTCCGAGTACCCCCGCATCGCGCCCACGGGCTCGTTGGCGAGGTCCACACAGATCTGCCCCGTGTCCGCACGCTCCTCGGTGACCGGATCCGCGAGGACGATGTCGTAGCCGGGCATCGGGTGCCCCATGGAACCCGGGACGACCTCCTGCCCGGGGCCGTTGCCGATGAGCAGCGTCGTCTCGGTCTGCCCGAACCCGTCGCGGACGGTCAGCCCCCACGCCTCCCGGATCCGCTCCACGATCTCCGGGTTGAGGGGCTCGCCCGCAGCCAGGACCTCGCGCAGCCCCACCTCCCACCGGCCCGGGTCGGCCTGGACGAGCATCCGCCAGACCGTCGGCGGCGCGCACATGGTGTTCGTACCGCAGCGCACCACCGCGTCCAGCAGGAAGGCGGGGTCGAAGCGCTCCTGGTTGACCACGAGCACCGTGGCCTCGGCGTTCCACGGCCCGAACACGCTGCTGTACGCGTGCTTGCCCCAGCCGGGAGCGGAGACGTTCAGGTGCACGTCTCCGGGCTGGACCCCGAGCCAGTACATGGTGGACAGGTGCCCGATCGGGTACGAACTCTGCGTGTGCGTGACCAGCTTGGGCCGCGAGGTCGTGCCGGAGGTGAAGTACAGCAGGAGGGGGTCGTCGGGCCCCGTGGTGTGCGGCTGGCGGAAGTCCAGACCCGCGTGCTCGGAATCGGGGTAGCTGAGCCACCCGTCCATGTATCCCACGCAGATGCGTGTCCAGTGGCCCTTCAAGTGCTCGAACCGCTCGGTCTCGGTGGGGGAGCAGATGACGTGGGCGACGTCGCCCCGATCCAGCCGGTCCACCAGGTCGCCCTCGGACAGGTTGGTCGCGGTCGGCGTGATGACGGCGCCGAGCTTGATCGCGGCCAGCATCGTCTCCCACAGCTCGACCTGGTTGCCGAGCATGAGCATGATCCGGTCGCCCGGGTGCACGCCCTGACCGATCAGCCAGTTCGCGACCTGGTTGGAGCGCTCGGACAGCTCCCGGTAGGTGTGGTGGGCTTCGGTTCCGTCGCTCTCCACCAGCCACACCGCGGTCCGGTCGGGGCGGGAGGCGGCCACCAGGTCGAAGTGGTCCAGGGCCCAGTTGAACCGTTCCGGCCGGGGCCACTCGAACTCCCTGCCGGCGGTCTCCTGGTCCTCCCGGTGCTTGAGGAGGAGGTCGCGTGCGGCGCGGAACTCCCGTGCTCCCTCGGACAGCTCTTTCGACATCGAAGACCTCCGGTTCGGGGGCGGGGCGCCGAGCGCGCCGCCCACGGGCCCCCACCACGAGAGGGCGGCGGGACGGGGTGTGCCTCTGCGGTTCTACCCGTTCCGGGGCGCCCCGACCCCTGGCCGCGCTGCAGGGCGCGGCCCGCGGGGTTACTCCGGGGGCCGCGTGTCCGTCTAGGATGATGATCCATGGAGGAACTGCACGGACACCACGGGATCTGGCGTTTCGACGACGAGACGGTGCGCTTCACCTTCGGGGTCGGACGCAAGGTTCCCGCCCTGCTCAAGGCCCTCGGCCAGTGCTCCGTGCCGCTGGCTGCCGTGCGAGACGTGGAGTTCGACCCCGGTGACCGCAAGCACGGGTGGCGGCTCCGGCTTCACTTGATGGACGGGGCCGACCCCTACGTGCGCTTGGTGACGACGGGTGTCGCCAACACCCCCACACCCCTGGTGCTGACCGGGCCGCACGACCGGGAGCTGGTTGCCGAGTACCACGCCGACCGGATCGCCGAGTCCGCACGCTACGCCCGCGAGACCCTCGATGCCCCGCCCGGCCCGGAACAGGTCGCCCAGGGGTTGGTGGCGAGGCTGCCGGTCCAGGCCCGCACCGGAGAGGGCTCGGCCACCTTCGACGGAAAGAACGTGCGGTTCCAGTGGGACGGCTGGATGGCGAGCACCGCCAAGGGGCAGGAGGAGTCCCGCGAGTTCCCGCTCTCAGAGATCGAGTCCCTTCGGTGGAACCCGCCGCTCGACTTGACGGAGGGGTTCCTGCGTGTGGTCCTGCGCGGGGTGACCATCCCCGAGGCGGCCGACATCGAGAACGACTTCTTCACCCTCGCCTCGCACGGTACCAAGGGCAGTGAGCAGACACTCCTGGTGGCGGCGACCGTCAACACCCACATCGGGCTGGCCGCGCACGCCGAGCCTGAACCCGCCGCCCTCGCCGCCGCCACCCCCGCAGAGGACAGCGACGCGATCTTCACCAAGATCCGTGAGCTCGGGCGCCTGCACGCCGAAGGCCTGCTCACCGACGACGAGTTCGGTACCAAGAAGGCCGAGCTCCTGGAACGGCTCTGACCTCGGCCCCACGGCGGACCTGAGCCCGGTTCCGGACCGGTTCCGGGACCGGAGCCGTCCCGGCAGGACCATCTCGGAGACCAACCACAGCACGAAAGGGTCCACGCCTTGCGCACCTTGTACTCGCCCATCGAGCCGTACGACACGGGCATGCTCGACGTCGGCGACGGGCACCGCGTCTACTGGGAGCTGTGCGGCAACCCCTCGGGCAAACCCGTGGTGTTCCTGCACGGCGGCCCGGGCGGTGGCTGCACCCCCGACCACCGCCGGCTCTTCGACCCGGAGAAGTACCGCATCCTCCTGTTCGACCAGCGCAACTGCGGCCGCTCCACCCCGCACGCCAGCCGCATGGACGTCGACCTGTCCACCAACACCACATGGGCGCTGGTCGAGGACATGGAACGCCTGCGCGAGATGATCGGCGTCGATGCCTGGCAGGTCTTCGGCGGATCCTGGGGCAGCTGCCTCGCCCTGGCCTACGCCCAGAAGCACCCCGAGCGCGTCACCGAGCTGATCGTCCGGGGCATCTTCACCCTGCGCGACCAGGAACTGCGCTGGTTCTACCAGGAGGGCGCCTCGAACCTCTTCCCGGACCTGTGGGAGCACTACCTCGCCCCCATCCCGGAGGACGAGCGCGGCGACCTCATCTCCGCCTACGCCAGGCGCCTGGGTTCCTCGGACCGCGACGTGCGGCTGGAGGCCGCCCGGGCGTGGAGCGTGTGGGAGGGCTCGACGATCACCCTGCGGCCCAACCCGGCGCTGCGCGAACACCACGCGGACGAGGACTACGCGCTGGCCTTCGCCCGGATCGAGAACCACTACTTCCACAACAAGGGCTTCTTCACCCCGGAACAGCTCATCGAGGGCGCAGAGCGCATCCGCCACATTCCCGGCGTGATCATCCAGGGCCGCTACGACGTGTGCACACCGGTGCGCACCGCCTACGACCTGCACCGCGCCTGGCCGGAGGCGGAGTTCCACATCGTCGACGACGCGGGCCACGCCTTCAGTGAGCCCGGGATCCTCGACCGGCTCCTCGAGGCCACCGACCGCTTCGCCGCGTAGCGGACGGGCACCGTACGGACGAGGGCCCTGAGCGCGCTACGGGCCCTCGTGCGTGTCCCGCTGTGTGCCCCTAATAGCCCCTGATGGTGAAGGAGCAGGGGTTCTCGTCGCGGTCGGTCTGCAGATGGGCGTACTCCTCGTCGGACAGCAGCCCCCTGGCCCGCTCACGGGACAGGTTCAGTTCGGCCAGGGGGTCGGGCTCCGCAAGCCGGACCCCGATCCGCTCCATGGCGCAGGCCTGGTCGTCACCCTCGAGTCCGAGCAGCCCCGGAACCGCGTCCGCGGACATTCCCTGCAGGTACCGGGTGTCGATGTCGGCGAGATCGAGTTCGTGGTGGCTCTCGGCGACCCGCAGGTCGGGGTTGCTGTAGGCGAACACGGCCAGGGCCGCGGCCCCCACGGCGACCGTGACACGCGGCAGCCAACGGGCTGGACGGCCGAGCGTGTTCAGCACACCCACCGCGATGACCAGACCGAACACGAGCGCGCTCCACGCGATCCACGCTTCGGCCGTGGCCCGCATCCGGGTCAGTCCGAACACGTCGATGTACAGCTGGAGCCGCATCATGGCGGACGCCAGGATGACCAGGGTCAGGACGCACAGCACACCGAGCACGGCGTTGCGCAGCAAGCGGGTGCCCGAAGGGCGGTCCGGTACCAACCGCACCACCAGCGCCACCACACCCAAGACGAGCAGGCTCACCACCACCAGCTGGAAGAAGCCCTGGCGGGCGTACTCCGCGTACGTCATCCCGGCGACCCGCTGCACGTGGTCTTCGCCGCCGAACATGGCGGTGGCCTGGACCACCAGGAAGGCAGCGAAGAGGACGGCCAGCGCACCGAGCGGGAAGCTCCACGTCCAGGTCGGCCACTGCTGGGCAATCCACTCCGGCTTGGGCGCGGAGGCCGTGACGGGCTTGGGGTTCGGGTGGCGTCGGGCGGCCAGGACCGCGGCCCCGGTGAACAGCATCACGAGCACCGCCCCGACCGGGTGCAGGGCGCTCACGTCGAAGGAGAACGAGGTGAACAGGTTCTCCACGTGGCTGGAGAAGACCGGGTCCGCGTAGGCGAACAGGCCCCCGAAGACCACCAGGAGGCCGAAGGTCGCGCCCGCGGTGGCAAGAGCGGGCACGAAAGTCCGGTTCGACGCCTTCAGGCGGGCCAGCGGCCGGACCAGGAAGGCCGGGACGGCCGGGACGTTGCGGAGCAGCGCCAGCGCCCCCGCTGCCACCGCGACTGGGCCCCGGCGCGCGGCGGGGTTGTGCACGGCGAAGGCCAGTGAGGCGAGGACGAACGAGCCGAGCAGGGTCCACACGAGGACCCAATCCGCGTCCCGTACGGCCGCGGTGGCCAACAGCACCGCGGAGAGGACCCCGTAGACCGCCGACCACGCGTACCGGTAGCGGTCGGTGTTCGGTCCGGGTTCGCGGTTGTCGGATTCCGCGACCTGCTCCGCGTCCGGGCCCGCATCTGCGTCCCGGTCCTCGTCCGACCCCGTGTCCTCGGTCTGGACTTCGTCCTTGGCCTGGTCCCGGTCCTCGACTTCTGGCTCTTCCGCGCCCTCGGATTCGGCTTGGTACCCGTCCCCGGTCCGGTCCTCACGGGCGTCCTCGGCCCGGTCCTCTTCCTCAGGGCCGGAGCCGTCAGCGGAATCGGCGGTGGGTTCGGCGCCCTCGGGGATCGCCGGACGCACCAGCAGCGCGGTGAGCGCGGTCAACCCGGCCACCACGCCGGTGATCACCAGCCCGAGCCCGGGTCGGCTGAGCGTGGCCAGGAACAGCGCCACCGTGCCGACACCGAGCACCGCCAGGGGCAGCCACACCGGTGCCTGCGGCAGCGGAGCCTTGGGCCGCGGGGGCGGGGGCCAAGGGGGCAGCGGCTGCGCGTAGTGCGGCGGCGGCGTGTAGTGCTCCTGGAAGTACGGGTGTTGGCGCCAGTCCGCTTCGGGGTCCGCGGCCCACTGTTCGCCCTCCGGCCGACCTTCCCGCCCTTCGTCCGGTGCCTGGGCGCCGTCCGGCCCCTGCCGGTCCTCGTCGAACTGTTCCGCCGAGTCCGCCTGGTCCGCCGGTTCCGCCACTTCTTGCCGGTCTATTCGGTAGCCGTCCATGCCACGCCTTTCCTGCCGTTCCCGCCGGGGGTGTCTGGCGGATACGACAGCGCAGGATCGGCCCCGGTTCGCCCGATGGCCGGAAAATGTCGCGGGCGAACCGCTGAGGGGACGGCCGGGAACCCCCGTGGTTCGGGAGGTTCGGCCGACCCCTTATTAGGGTGGGGCCACCCGTAGACCCCAGGGCGAGAGCCCTCGGACGAAAGAAGGCAGTATGCGCGTCGAGGTCGATTTCGACCAGTGTGAGAGCAACGCTCTGTGCATGGGGGTGGCCCCGGAGGTGTTCGAGGTGAGGGATGACGACTTCCTCTACCTCCTGACCGAGGAGCCCGGCGAGGAGCTCCACGAGCGCGTCCGCCAGGCGGAGCGCATGTGCCCCAAGGCCGCCATCACCGTGACTGAGTAATCCCCGCGGCGGTCAGGGCCTCATCCCAGGTGGTGGGGTTCTCGAGCAGGCCGCGGTAACGCATGGTGCGCGGGGTGGACCGCAGCCCCAGGACACCGGTGAGCATCCCCCCGCGCCCCAGGAACGCCACGAATTTTCGGTCCTCCGGTGACCCGTGCACGAAGGTGACCTGATCCGCGGGCGCACCCTGCCCCAGGAGCTGAACCTTTTTCTTGTACTGGTCGGACCAGAAATACGGCACAGGTGTGAAGGGCGTCCGCCCCGACCCGGCGAGCAGGTTGCGGGCGGCCGCCTCACCCTGTTCGCTCGCGTTGGTCCAGTGCTCCAGCCGGATCCGGCCGCCATAGCGCGGGTGCGGCCAGTTGGCCAGGTCGCCGACCGCGTAGACGTCGGGCACGGAGGTGGCGGAGAACTCGTCGCACACCACCGCACCGTCGCCGAAGAGTTCGACGCCCGAACGGCGCAGCCATTCGGTGTTGAGATGCACACCCACACCGGCCACCACCAGCGAGGCCTCGATCGCGGAGCCGTCCGCCAAGCGCACCCGCTCCACGTGGCCCGCGCCCTCGTACGCGGTCACGCCCGCACCCAGGCGCACGTCCACGCCGTTCTCGCGGTGCAGGTCGGTGAGGACCTCCCCGATCCTGGGGTCGACCACCCTGGTCAGCGGGGTGGCCGCGGCCTCGACCAAGGTGACCTCCATGCCCACCGCGCGGGCGCTCGCAGCGACCTCCGCGCCGACGAACCCGGCGCCGACCACCACCAGGTGTCCGGTGGACCCGAAGGCCGCGCGCACCGCCTCGGCGTCGTCCAAGGTCCGCAGGACGTGCACCCCGGCCAGGTCGGTCCCCGGGCGCCGGGCCCGCGCCCCCGTGGCCACGATCAGCCCGTCGTAGCGCAGTGCACCCTCACCGCCGGGCCCGACCACGCGCAGCTCGCGGGCGGCCGGGTCCAGCCCGGCGGCCCGGGTGTTCGGACGGAAGTCCAGGTCGAGGCCGTCGACCACGGCGTCGTCGCGCAGCCGGAGGGCCCGGTGCCCGACCAACCACCCGGGATCCCCGGGCGCGGGGTCCATCCCGACCCCGGTGAGGGCCTCCTTGGACAGCGGGGGGCGCGAATACGGCCGGTGCGGTTCCTCGCCGACCAGTGTCAGGCGCCCCTCGAACCCGTGCTCGCGCAGGGCCTCCGCCGCATGCAGCCCGGCCATGCCCGCTCCGGCGATGACGATCTCGTTCGGGGTGTCCGACACCGTGCTTCCTCTTCCTCTTCGACTGCGCACTCTGGCTTGTTCGCACACTGGCTCAGGGGGCTGCTGGGGCCCGCTGCGGGCGGCGGGCGGAGGCCCAAACTCTAAACAGCGCGGACCTCGCCGACGGGTCGGCCGCCGCCCAGCACATCGGTGGTCAGGTACTCGCTGACCGGGGCGACGTCCACGCCGAGGGCTTGGAGGGCGGTGAGGGCCACGAGGACCCGCGAGCGCGTCTCGGCGTCCCCGTCGCTGATCTTGACGGCGACGGTTTCGCCCGTGGGCGCGTTCAGGACCAGGACGCCGTCCGCACCGATTTTGGAAACCAGGCCGGGTAGGCGGGTCATCAGCACGGTGTCGATGCGGTCGGTGCCCGAGACGTACTCGGGGTGGGCGCTCATCGCGTCGATGACGGTCCGCTCGGGGCTGCCCTCGGGGGACTGGCGCATCCGCCGCAGCCCTTCGGCCAGGCCGACCAGGCTGACGGCGAGCTGGGGCGCACCGCAGCCGTCGACGGCGGTGTGCGCCACCCGCTCGCCGCACACGTCCTCAATGGTCTCGCGCACGAGCACCTGGAGGGGGTGTTCGGGGTCGAGGTAGTCGTCGGTGCTCCACCCCCGGGCAGCGCACGTGGCGAGCATGCCCGCGTGTTTGCCGGAGCAGTTCATGAGCAGGCGCTCCGGGGAGCGCCCGGCGGAGAGGAAGGCCTTGCGGGCTGCGGGGCCGCCCGGGATGTCGGTCGGGCACTGGAGGTCGTCAGCGGTGAGGTCCGCGCCGGACAGGATGCTCTCTGCCTCGGCCGCGTGGAAGTCCTCGCCCCCGTGGCTGCCCGAGGCGATCGCCAGGGAGGTGCCCTTCAGCGGGGCTCCTGCGCGCAGCATGGCCAGCGCTTGGAAGGGCTTGGCGGAGGAGCGGGGGAACATGGCGTCGTGGACGGGCCCGCGCGCGTAGGAGATCGTGCCGTCGGCGGACAGCCCGACGACCGCTCCGTAGTGCACGCTCTCACGCATCCCGGAGCGGATGACCTCCGCGAGGGGGACGTAGCTGGGAAGCGGGGCCTGGGTCATGGGGCATCTCCTCGCCGTTGAGGCCGTTGTACTCGCCCGCTGACTGCGGGCACGGGTCAAAACGTACACACACCGTGCGTTCTTCCCGTCGGTAGGTATGTGGTCCGACGTTGTCGGACACGGGCAGTAAGGTCGTTGCCGGTGGTGACAGCTGCCCGGAGACCGGGCGGAACACAGGGAGTGGGACGAACCATGGGAACGCTGCGGAAGGGCGCACTGACCCGCAGAAGGGTCGGCACGCGGGCGGCGGACCTGGAGTACGCGGTCATCGACGTCGAGACGACCGGTCTGGTACCGGAAGACGGCGCGCGGCTGGTCGAGATCGCCGTGGTGCGCGTGCGCGGCGACGGGAAGGTCGTGGCGGAGTTCAGCACCCTGGTGGACCCCCGGGCGCCCATCAGCGGCCAGGAGTTCCACGGTATCTCCGAGGGCGACGTCATCGGCGCCCCGCGCGTGGCGCAGGTCGTTCCCGCGGTCGCCCGGCTGATCTCCGGCGCGGTGGTGGTCGGCCACAACCTGGACTTCGAGGAGCGCTTCCTCGCCTCCGAGCTGGTGGCGGCGGGCCTGCCCAAGGGCCAGTCGGGGCTGTGCACTCTGAGGGCGCTGCGCTCCCAGCTCGACCTCCACCGGTACTCGCTGCCGCGCGCCTCCCACCTGCTCAGCGGGGAGTGGCCGACCGGCCAGCACACCGCCCTGGGCGACGCGCGCGCATGCGCCAAGCTGTTGGTGGAGATGATCGCGAACGCGCCCGGCGAGCTGCGCTACTCGGGGCCGCCGCCGCGCTTCCTCCAAGGCGACGTGCCGGAGGGCGAGCCGGTGCGCTGGAAACCGCGCACGGCACCGGGCCCCGGCGGGTTGGCCAACCTGAGCAGCTGGAACGCGCGCTGGCGGGCTACCGAGCTCGACGCGGTGCTGTGCGGGGGTGCCTTCGACGCCACGGACCGGGCGGTCGCGGAGATCACCGCGCACCGCAACTCCCAGCTGCGGGAGCGGGTAGCCACGGTCGCCGCGGTCACCGGCGGCATCGCGGTCACGGCCGTGGGCAGCCTGTTGCTGCGCAGGGCGGGTGGGCGCGGCCGGGCCGTCGGCCCCCGGCGCCGTTGGTCCCGGAGGTGAACGGCCCTCGGCGCGGTGGGCTTCCGGAGCTGCCGGTCAGAGCCCGGACAGGCTGAGGAAGAACGCCACGATCAGCGCACTCCCGCCCACGGCGGTGAACACGGCGCGGCCCTGCTCGGTGAGCCGGGCGGACACCAAGCGCAGCCGCGGCGGTGCGCCGGTGCGCTGTGCGGTGGCGACCCCTCCGCCCGATCGTGGTTCGTTCGGGGTTCCGGGGACGAAGCGGGGCACCTTGTTGAACATGGCGAGCGACACCAGGGCGGCGCCGACGGCGATCATGATGAGGGACACGTAGAGGAGGGCCTAACGGGGCTCGGTCACGGTCGGGTGGACTTAGGGGGCGGGCAGAGCCGGTCGTTCCCTTGCCCCCTGCGTTCATGCGGATCTCCGGTGACCGTTCCCGGTCAGGTCCGGTTAGGGCCGGACCCTTATCTCCGGGGGTTCAGGAGTCGCTACCCTGGGTGGTGTCGCCGTCGGGTTTGGGGAGAATGGTGTCTACGGTTTCGGGCACCACCCCGAGTGCGCGGAGCACGAACCGGGTGACCAGGTCGTGGGTGTCGTTGAGGTCGATGTCACCGTTCACGAGCGGCAGCCGCTGGGACCCCACCATGGACAGGGTGAGCCCCGCGACGCGTTCGGCGGGCAGCGGGTCGAACTCCCCGGCCCCGGTCCCCTCTTCCAGGATCTCGGTGAGCAGGCGCTGCATGGGGGCCACGTGCGCGGCCAGGGCCTGGTAGGCGTCCGGGCCCAGGCTGGCGCCCAGCTCGGCGGCGGGCGGGTGCGGATGCGCGACGATGCCCTCCAGCTGGAGGCGTACGAAGGCTGACAGTCGCCGGGCCGCTGACACCCCCGAGGGGAGTTCGCGCTTGTACCGCTCGACGAACTCGCTGTTGACCTGCTCGGTGAAGGCCAGGAGCAGCGCGGGTTTGTCCGGGAAGTAGTTGTAGAGCGCGGTTCGGGTGATGCCCGCGGCGTTGGCCACGTCGGTCATGGAGACCCGGTCGATCCCCTGTGACCTGATCAGCTCGTCGACGGCGTCCATGATGCGGTCCCGTGTGCGGGCACGGTGAGCGGCGATGGTCGGAGCCGTGATCTTGGGCATGACTCCTATGGTGGCACGCCAAGGAGGCCCGAACGGCACGCTGGACCGCCAGGGCCTGGGGCGCGTCCCGGCTTCGGGGAGGGCCGGGTTGGGCCGGGGGGAGAGTCGGGTTCGGCTCAGATGTGCCGCCTGCCGAGGTCGGCCAGGACCTCGGTGTTGAGCTGGTAGGCGAGGCGGGTCTCGCGGACGAGGAAGCCGGCGGTCCCCTCGTCGAGCCGGAGCGAGTCAAGGCGCTCGCGGTACCCGGAGCGGAACTTCGGCAGGCTGCCCAGGGCGCCGAAGTCGTAGAAGGCCACACCCGCGCCGTCGGGGAGGTCGTAGGCCTTGGCGACGATCCGGCGGATGAACTGGCCGCCGGAGACGTCCCCCATGTAGCGGGTGTAGTGGTGGGCGACGAACCCGGCCGGCTGGTCGGCCATCTGCTCGATGCGTGCCACATAGGTCTTGGTGGGGAGGCTGGGGGAGATCCGGTCGCGCCACTCGGGGCCGAGCAGGTGTTCCAGGTCGGCCTCCAGCGCGGGCACGCGCTCGAGCTCGGGCTGGAGGAAGCGGCCCGCGGCGGGGTCGTCGGCGAGTGCGCGGCCGACGCGCTCCAGTGCCACGTAGGCGAAGTAGTGCTGCGCGACCATCGCGGTGTATCCGGCGAGGGGGAGCTCGCCGTCGAGGAGGGCCTCGGTGAATCCGTGGTGCTCGGCGGCCTCGTGGTCACCCCAGGTGGCGGCCTTGAGCCGTTCGGAGAACAGCTGGGGGGCTGTGGGTTCCGCAGTCGTGACGGCTTCGGCCGTGGCGCTCATCGGCTCTCTCCACCTTCCGTTCGCCGGGCTTTATGACATCATGTCATTTAGGTGGCCGGTGCTGTCAAGGTGGATACGACACACTGTCATTTAAAAAGGGATAAAAGGCCCATTCGGAGTGCCCTGCGTCACAGGTTGCGCGTGCCCCCGCACGCGCACGCGCATGCTCTGACCACGTGTGCAACCGCCTGCCGCGCCGAGAGCACCGACCGGGCCGGGCTTTCCGACGCGCGCGCCAATAGGCGGTTCCAGCCCCGGCGTTGGATGTGTCTCGTCTTGACTGCTGGTCAACTGGTCGTCAGGGCGTTTATCGTTTGGTTGTCGTGCGGTCCGAAACGCCGGGAGGAGTCGAGGCGGCCGCCTCAGACCCCGGCATGACAGCGCGCCCCACGGACCCACGGACCTTGAGGCGATGAGTGGATACCAGGAGAACAGGGCACGATCCCGTGACGGTGATCGGTGACGGAGCGGCCCGAGCCGCTGACGGTGCTGCCACATCCGGCAGCGCCGCCCTGGGTGACGACACCGTCCTGGACGACCGGGTGGAGGCAACCGTCGAATCAGTTGATGTCCTGCTGATCGAAGACGACCCCGGCGACGCCTTCCTCGCCGAGGAACTCCTTGCGGACACCGCACTTGCCACGCGCATCACTTGGGTGTCGACCCTCAAAGCGGCCCGGGAACACCTCTCCGACTTCCGCGGTTGCGTGCTGCTCGACCTCAACCTCCCCGACGGGCACGGCCTCGACCTCCTGCGCGAGGTCCTCGGTACCGCGCCCTCCGCCGCAGTCGTGGTCTTCACCGGCCTCGACGACGAACACGAAGGCATCGCCGCGGTCGCCGCCGGCGCCCAGGACTACCTGGTCAAGGGCCAGGTGGACGGCTCCCTCCTCGCCCGCAGCCTGCGCTACTCCCTGGAGCGGCGCCGCGCCGACGAGAACGCCCGCCAGCTGCGCGAGGCGCGCATGAGGGCCCGCGAGAACATGCGCTTGGAGCGCGGCCTGCTGCCTCAGGTCCTGCTCGCGCGCTCACCCCTCAGCCACCGCGCCTACTACCGCCCGGGCCGCAAGCGCGCCCTGGTCGGCGGCGATTTCTACGACGCGGTCGAGAAGGACGGCACCACGCACGTCATCATCGGCGACGTCAGCGGGCACGGCCCCGACGAGGCCGCTCTCGGGGTCAGCCTGCGCATCGCCTGGCGCACCCTCGTCATGAGCGGTGTCCCCGAGGAGCGGGTCCTGCCCAATCTGGAGGAGCTCCTGGTCAGCGAACGCGCGCAGGAGGAGATGTACGCGACGCTGTGCATGGCCAGCCTCGACACCGGGAGCGACCGGGCCCGTGTGCGCGTCCTCGGCCACCCGCCGCCCATGATCGTCTCCGGCGGCACCGCCGAGGAGATCCAGGCCGTCCCTCAGCCGCCCCTGGGCGTCTTCCCGGTCGATCAACACGAGTCGACCGAGATCGTGCTGCCCAAAGGCACGAGCATGCTCTTCTACACCGACGGTCTGGTCGACGCCTACGACGGCGGACCGCCCGCGCGGCTGGAGGTCGCGGGACTGCGCCGTATGGTCAACGGCACGCTCGCCCACGATGAGGCGCTGAACAACCTGCCCGAACACCTGGTGGACGAGGCGGAGCGCAGTAACGGAGGCCCGCTCCAGGACGACGTGGCGATGCTGCTCATCACCCACGGAGAGCCGGAGTGAGCCCCACCGGGGAGGAACACCGCACTATGGACACCGACTCCGACACCGCTTCCGAGCCCGGTGAGGGGTCGGCCCCGGGCCCCGGTGAGGGAGAAGGGGCCGCATCGTCCGTCGGCGGGGCCACGTTCGTCAACGGCGCCACGGGTCACCGCCTGCACTCCAACCGGCACTCCTGGAGTCTGCGGCGCCGGGTCACCAGCCTGCTGACCGTCGTCGCCGTCGTCCTGGTCGTGGCCGTCTCGGTCATCACCGTCGCCGCCTTCCAGGCCCGTGACTCCCTGGCCCTCCAAGTGGACTCCCTCACACCCGGGCTGAGCACCGTCGAGCAGACCCGCTCGGCCTACCTCAGCCAGGACCACGCCCTGCGCGGCTACATCCTCACCGGCGACCGCGAGTTCCTCCAGCCCTTCGTCGAGCAGCGCATGTCCCTCGCGGAGTACCGGGGGGAACTCACCACCCTCGCCGAGGAGAACGAGGACGTCGCGCCCAAGGTCGAGGAGTTGATCGAGGCCGGAGACGTGTGGAACGAGGAGTTCGCAGAGCCGATCCTCGAGGAGGTCCGCGTTGGGGAGAGCCCGAGCCAGGAGGACCTCCAGCGCGGCCGCGTGCTCTTCTTGGAGCTCAACCGGGCCGCCGACGCCACCACCAACCACCTCGAGAGCGAGATCCAGGAGGCCCAGAGCGGGCTCACCCTGGCCACACAGCAGGTCGTGGCACTCCTGGTACTGGTCGGCCTCGTGGTGGTGTTCCTGTCGGTCTTCCTCTGGGTGATGCTCCAGCAGTGGGTGCTGCGCCCGCTGGAGGACCTGGCCGGTCACATGCGCCAGGTCTCCGAGGGCTACTACGCCCACCGGATCTCGCTACACGGACCACCGGAGATCGTCCAGCTGGGCCAGGACGTGGACGCCATGCGCGAGCGCATCGTGCAGGACCTGGACGAAGTGGCCTCCGCGCGCCGCAAGCTCCAGGAACAGTCCACCCTCCTGGAACACCAGACCGAGGAGCTGCGCCGTTCCAACCTCGAACTGGAGCAGTTCGCCTACGTCGCCTCGCACGACCTCCAGGAGCCCCTGCGCAAGGTCGCGAGCTTCTGCCAGCTCCTCCAGCGCCGCTACCAAGGACAGCTGGACGAGCGCGCGGACTCCTACATCGATTTCGCGGTCGAGGGCGCCAAGCGCATGCAGACCCTCATCAACGACCTGCTGGCCTTCTCCCGGGTGGGACGCACCAAGAACTTCGCTCCGGTCGACCTGAACGTGGCCTTGGACGATTCCCTGAGCAGCCTGGAGAGGCGTCTGGAGGAGGCGGGCGCCGAAGTCACCGGCGACGACCTGCCCACCGTCCAGGGCGACCGCACCCTGCTCACGCAGGTGTTCTTCAACCTGGTGGGCAACGCCGTCAAGTTCCGCGGCGAGGAGGCACCCAAGGTCAACATCAGCTTGGCGCGCCAGGGCGACGAGTGGGTCTTCTGCTGTGCGGACAACGGGATCGGTATCGAACCGCAGTACGCCGAGCGGATCTTCGTCATCTTCCAGCGCCTGCACACCCGGGAAAAGTACACCGGGACCGGCATCGGCCTTGCCATGTGCAAGAAGATCATCGAGTTCCACGGTGGCCGGATGTGGCTGGACACGGGGCCGGAGGGCGCTCAGGAGGCCGAAACCGCTGACGGGGCCGACTCAGGGCGGACCGGAACCCGCATATGCTGGACCCTGCCCGTCGACACTGAGGCGGAGGCGAGCGAATCGGTTGCCGTCGAGGAAGCGGAGGAAACCGGGACGGTCGCCGACGTCGAAAGTGAAGAGGGAACCGAGGCTGCCGAGTCCGCCCCCGCGGACGAGGCTCCGACGGCCACACGAGAATCCAGCGCCGTCGGGCCGGAGACCGGGGTCCCCCAAGGTCACGAACCCGAGGGGGACGAGCGTCCCCTGCCCGGTGGAACTGGCGGTACGGCTCCCCCCGATCGTGGGGCGGGCCCGTATAGGGGTCTGGAAGCTTGAGCGAGGTCATGTTGGTGCATCCCATTGAGGTGCTGTTGGTCGAGGACGATCCCGGTGACGTCCTGATGACCAAGGAGGCGTTCGAGGAACACAAGCTGGGCAACCGGCTGCACGTGGTCTCGGACGGCGTCGAAGCACTCCGCTTCCTGCGTCGGGAGGACGAGTTCGCCGAGGCTCCCCGCCCCCACCTGATCCTTCTGGACCTCAACCTGCCGCGCAAAGACGGCCGGGAGGTACTGGAGGAGGTCAAGAGCGACGACGACCTCGCGCACATCCCCGTCGTGGTCCTCACCACCTCGGAGGCCGAGGAGGACGTGCTGCGCAGCTACCGCCTGCACGCCAACGCCTATGTGCCCAAACCGGTGGACTTCGAACAGTTCATCCGGGTCGTGCGGCAGATCGACGACTTCTTCGTGACCGTGGTCCGCCTCCCCAAGAGCTGACCCCGGGCGAGGAACACGGGGCGGCCCGGGCCGATGTTTGGGGGACGGGGACCGCGCGCACCGCGCCGGATCGGGTGTGTGGCGAGGTTTTTCGTTACGGTTGGGGATATGAGCCTGCCGGAACCGCGTGACCCCACTGGCCCCTACCGCGTCAGCGTCGTGTGCTTGGGAAACATCTGCCGATCGCCCATGGCGGAGAAGGTGCTCGCCGCGGACCTCGAACGCGCCGGAATGAGCGATCTCGTCGAGGTCGACAGCTCCGGCACGGGCGACTGGCACGTGGGCGGTGCCATGGACCCCCGCGCCGCCTCCACACTGCGCGTACACGGGTACCTGACGAACCACACCGCCCGCCAATTCGACCCCGAGGACCTCGCCACCCGGGACCTGGTCCTGGTCATGGACCTGGACAACCTCGCCGACGTGCGCCGTTCCGCCGAGGAAGAGGGCCCAGCGCTCGGCTTCGACCCCTCCCGGCTACGGCTGTTCCGCTCCTTCGCACCCGCGAGCGGCCCCAACCCCGAGGTCCCTGACCCGTACTACGGGGGAGACGACGGGTTCACCGCCGTCCTGAACATGGTTGAGGCAGCCGCCAAGGGCCTCACCGGAGAACTCGTCACCCGGCTGCGGACCTGAGTACGTGGACGAGCCGATCGTGAGGTCCTGGAGACCCGGTGGCGGCGGGGAGGACCGGCCGCGCCGGGATCCGCTGACGGGCACACTCGCCGAACGCGTCTCCGCCCTGCTCGGCAGGGAGGTCCGGCGCGCGGCCCGGGCCGGGGACAGCCACGACTGGACGCTGTCCTACGCCGAGCTGGACGACGGCACCAGGCTGTTCGTCAAGTCGATGTCGCGGGGCGACGGGCTCACGGGCGTACTCACCGCGGAGGCACGAGGCCTGGAGTGGCTGGGCAGGTGCTTTGGATCGCCGGTGATCTCCCCGATGGCTTGGGACGACCACTTGCTGGTGCTGCCCTTGGTGGAGCAGCGCGAGCCCTCAACGGGCGCGGCCGAGCGGCTGGGCCGACAGCTCGCCGGGACCCACCTGACCGGGGCGGACACCTTCGGCGCGGACTGGCCCGGCTACATCGGGCCGCTGCCCTTGGACAACACCCCCGCCCGGGCCTGGCCGCGCTTCTACGCTGAGCAGCGCCTCCGCCCCTACCTGCGCAGAGCTCTCGACCAGGGTGCGCTGACGCCCGCCGACGCCCGGGCGATCGAAAAGGTGGTGGACGCGGTCGAGGACCTGGCCGGGGAGCCCGAACCGCCGGCCCGGATCCATGGGGACCTGTGGAGCGGCAACGTGCTCTGGCGCGACCGTGACGCAGTCCTCATCGACCCCGCCGCGCACGGCGGCCACCGTGAGGCGGACCTGGCGATGCTGGCGCTGTTCGGCCTGCCCTACCTGGACCGGGTGCGCGACGCCTACAACGAGGTGGCTCCGCTGTCGTCGGGCTGGCGCGGCCGGGTGGCCCTGCACCAACTGCACCCGCTGTTGGTGCACGTGTGCCTGTTCGGGGCCGCCTACCGGACCACCGCCCTGGAAGCCGCGCGGGTCGCTTTCCGAGGATGACCAGGTCGTGGACGCCGCCACGGTCAGGGCGCCGTACATTGGGGGCATGGTTGAACTGCACGTTGCCCTGATCGGTTACGGCAAGGGCGGCGAGGTGTTCCACGCTCCCCTCATCGACGCGGTGCCCGGGCTGCGTCTGTCCGCCGTGGTCACCCGCTCGCCCGAACGCCAGCAGGCCGCGCAGAAGCGCTACCCGGGGATCGCGGTGTACCCCACCGCCGCCGACCTGTGGGCCGACGCCGAACGCTACGAGATCGCGGTCGTGAGCACCCCCAACGACACCCACGCGCCGCTGGCCCGCGCCGCTATGGAGGCGGGGATGGCGGTGGTCGTGGACAAGCCCTTCGCGCTCACCGCGGGACAGGCCAGGGAGCTCACCGACCTCGCGGACAAGCTCGGGCACGTGCTCACCGTCTACCAGAACCGCCGCTGGGACGCGGACTTCCTCACCCTGTGGCAGATCATCGAGGAGGGCACCCTCGGCCGGGTGCACCGTTTCGAGTCGCGCTTCGAGCGGTGGCGCCCCCAACCCAAGGGGACCTGGCGCGAGAGCGGGGGAGCGGAGGTCGGCGCGGGCCTGCTGTACGACCTCGGCCCGCACCTCATCGACCAAGCGGTCAACCTGTTCGGCCCGGTCGCCTCCGTCTACGCGGAGGTCGACTCCCTGCGCGAGGGCGTGCACGCCGACGACGACGTCTTCCTCTCCCTGAACCACGCCCGCGGAACCCGGTCACACCTGTGGATGAGCGCGCTCAGCGCACAGAACGGCCCCCGGTTCCGCGTCCTTGGCGACAAGGCCGCCTTCACGGTCCGGGGCATGGACGGACAGGAGGCCAGGCTGGCGGCGGGTGAGCGCCCCGACACAGCCGACTGGGGCACGGTCCCGGAGAACGAATGGGGGGTCCTCACCGTCGACGGCGAGGCCGCACCCGTACCCAGTGTGCGCGGCGCCTACCCGGAGTTCTACGCGGGGGTGCGCGACGCGGTCGGCGAGGGAGAGCCGCTGCCGGTGGACCTGCACGAGGTGGTCCACGGGCTGGAAGTCATCGAAGCGGCCCAGCGCAGCGCCCGAACGAACACGGTCGTGGAGCTGCCCGGGCGCTGACCGGGTGTCGGCGGTGGTCTGAACAGGAACGAAGCGGCTGAGGGTCGGGTCTCCCGGGAAGGGAGGCCCGACCCTTCGGTGTGGGAGGGAGCGCTTCGACCATTGAGACCCAACTAGTTGGTTCTGTGCGGACCTACGCGGGGGCAAGGACCCAGCCGAATACGTGACGAACGTGAGTGAGGAGGATCCCGCGATTTCTCCGCCTCGCCCATCGGCCCGGTGCTTGCGCGCACCCGCTGGGCAAAGACGGACGTCGAGGGCAAGGAGAGGACGCTGCCGCGCCTCAAGGCGCTCGTTGAGGACGGATAGGTAAGACCAGGTAGGACGAGGGCTCGCCTCCGGATCCGCCGGAGGCGAGCCCTCGTCGGGTGGACCCGCCCGGTCCGTCACGTCGTGGCCCACTCCTGCGGGCGGGCACCTGCGAATTCGGCGAAGGTGCGGGGCGGGCGGCCGGTCAGGCGGTGGACCGTGTCCGTAACGCGGTCCACCCTGCCCCTGGCGATGTCGGTGTCCACCCGGACCAGGGCTGAGGCGAAGGACTCCGGCATGCCCGCGTCCAGGTTGCGCCGGACCAGCTCGGCCTCCGGGGTCGGCGTGTGGCGCACCGGCC
Organism: Nocardiopsis oceani; assembly: GCF_054777395.1. Lineage (NCBI taxonomy): Bacteria > Bacillati > Actinomycetota > Actinomycetes > Streptosporangiales > Nocardiopsidaceae > Nocardiopsis > Nocardiopsis oceani. The sequence goes on along the minus strand of NZ_BAAHAR010000063.1, from coordinate 4,595 downwards.
GTCCGGTGACGCCGGCGATGATCGCCGCCGCCTCCGCGTACCCGAACGACTCCGGCCCGGTGAGCACGTGCTCACCGTCCACCGGACCCGGTGCCGACAGCACTTCCGCCGCGACGGCCGCGATGTCGGCGGCGTCGATCCATCCGAGCCGGCCTTCGCCGGTCGCCGAGCGGATCTCCCCGCGCTCTCGGATGCCCACCGCCACCGGGTGCGCACCGGTGAAGTTCTGCATGAACCCCGACGGCAGCAGCACCGACCACTCCGGGAACGACCGCACGGCGTCATTCAGCTCCGCGGCGCCCGGGGTACCGCGTAGTTCCGCCAGCGAGTCGAGCAGCACCACGCGCCGGACCCCGGCGGTCCGAGCGGCCGTCAGGAACGGTCCGGCCACCGGCATGGGGTCCAGGGCCAGCGGCGGCGGCACCAGGTACAGGGCCTCAGCCCCGGCTAGTGCCCGGGCGTACGTTCCCGGATCCGCCCAGTCGAAGCGCACGCCGTCGGGGCCGGGCCTGCGGCTGGCCACGCGCACGTCCTCGCCGCGGGCCCGCAGCGTCTCGGCGAGGGGGCGGCCGGTTTTGCCGGTGCCGCCGGTGATCAGGATCGTCATGCCTCCAGCCCCTTCCGCAACACTCCCAGGTCGCCGGCCGCGCGCGCCGTCTGTACGGGACTCCAGTAGTCGCGGTACTCGGTGATCGACCCGCCCCGCACCGTGATCACGGTGATGTAGTCCATCCGGTAGGGCGCGCCCGTACGCACCGTCCGGCCCTCGGAGCTGAACTCGACGATGGCGGTCTCCGGGTCCACGGTGCGGTGTACGCGCACCTCCGAGACACCGGTGAGGTCGTACACGTCGGGATATCCGGCCAGGTATTCGCGGACCGCCTCCCGCCCGCTCAGCCGGGTGGGCGCTCCGGCCTCGGCGAACGGGAACTCGGCCGTCCCGTCCGGGGCCCACAGCCCGGCGATGCCGTCCATGTCCTTGGCCTCCAGCAGCTCCAGCATCCGCCGGAACACCCCTTCGGCTGATCGGTCCATCTCCACCTCCGCTGTCCGGTCCGTCACCCGCAACACTGGCGGGGTACGCCGCGCGGGGGAACGGCCGCGTTGTCCCCGGACCAGCGGTCCGTGGCTCGCCGACCGTCCCTGTGGCAGGCTGAGAGCGTGGACAAGCGAGAACTCGGCGGATTCCTGCGCGCCCGCCGCGAGGCCCTGCGCCCGGCCGATGTCGGCCTTCCCGAGCTCGCGGGCGGGCGCGCGAGGCGCACACCGGGGCTGCGGCGCGAGGAGGTCGCCGATCTCGCCGGGGTTTCGGTGAACTACTACGAGCGGCTGGAGCAGGCCCGGGCGCCGCGCCCGTCACCGCAGGTGATCGACACGATCGGTCGGGCCCTAGAACTGTCAGAGGTGGAACGGGCGCACCTGTCCCGGCTCGCCGGGCACGCGCCGCCCGCACGATCCGGCCCGACGGAACAGGTCCCGCCTGGGGTGCTCACCCTGCTGGACCGGCTCGGCCCGGTCGCCGCTTACGCCTGCGATGCCCGCCACGACATTCTTGCCTGGAATGACCTGGCGGCATCGCTGGTCACGGACTTCGGCGCGCTGCCCCCGGCCGAGCGCAACGTGCTGCGGCTGGCGATGAGCCAGGGCGGAAGGGTGTGCTCGGAGCCCCAGGAATCGGCGGGCGGATTCGAGGCTCAGGCGGCGGCTCAGTCGCGCGAGGCGCTGACCCGTCGCCCGGATGACTCCGCGCTCCGGCAGCTGGTCGGGGAGTTCGCCGAACGGACACCCGGGTTCGCGGCGGAGTGGCGGCGGCACGACGTCCGGCCGCACGCGACGCTGCGCAAGCGTGTCGACCACGAAGAACTCGGTGTGCTCGACCTCGACTGCCAGACCCTCACCGTGCCGGGCACCGACCTGCGAATGACCATGCTCAGCGCGGAACCGGGCACCCTCACCCACGACAAGCTCACCCGCCTCCAGCTCCGCCTAGAAACCCCCGAGTCCTTGCGCCCGTAGTCCACCCGGCTTCCGGCCAGCGAACCGTGCTGACCGGCCCTGTGGACAACGCCCCGCCACCTCCAGCATGGGCCTATGTTGGATGGTGGTTCGTCCAGGGATTTCGCACACCGAAGGAGAAGCTCCGTGGCCCAGGTTCTCGTGGTCGCCGACGACCTCACCGGTGCCAACGCCACCGGAGCCCGGTTCGCCCGCACCGGCATGCGCGTGGCCACGGTGACCCCAGAACACGTCAGCAGGGTCTCCGGGGACTATGACGTGGTGGTCGCCAACCTGGACAGCCGCCACGTTCCCGGAGAACAGGCGGCCGACCTGGTCACCGACGTCATCGAAGCGGTCTGGCCGGTAGGCCTGGTCGTCAAGCGCACCGACACCACGCTGCGCGGAAACGTCGGCGCCGAGATCGAGGCCGCCTATGAGGCCGTCCGCGACCGGCTTCCCGTCGGCACCCGCGTCCGGGTGCTCTTCGCCCCGGCCTTCCCCGGCTCCGGACGGATCACCGAAGACGGCGTTCAGCTCCTCAACGGGATGCCGCTGGAACGCACCCAACTCGCGTTGGACCCGCTGTTCCCGATGACCACCAGCGTCGTCGCCGACATCCTCGCGACCCAGACCGACCTCGAAGTCCGGCACGTCCCCGTCCGCCAGGTCACCCAGGAGATGCTCACGGCCGAACTGCTCTCCGGGGACGAGCCGATCGTCGTCTGCGACGCCAGCAGCGAGCAGCACCTCACCGACATCGCCGAGGCCGCAGCTGCCGCGCACCACTCCGACGGCACCGTCTGGGTGGCCGTCGACCCGGGGCCCACGGGCGCCCTGCTCGCCTACGCCCTCCGCCTGCGCGGTCAGGCGGGATCCCGCGGTCCGCTGCTCGCGGTCGCGGGCAGCACCACCGACCTGACCCGCAGCCAGCTCGCCACCGTCGCCCGCACCGGCGCCGTGCGTTTCGTGGACGTCGACGCGACGGCGATCAGCGATGTGGACAGCGAGCACGCTGACGAGGTCGCCGAGGAGCTGACCGCGCAGCTGTCCTCGTCGGGCTTCCCGGAACTGTGCGCCCTGCGGGTGGTCAGCACCGCCGAGCAGGTCCGCGAACTGCCACCCCAGGCCAGGGCCGAGCTGCCGGGCAGGATCGCCGGCCTGGTGGCCGACGTGGTCAACGAGCTCGCCGACACGGTGGGTGCCCAGGCCCTGCCGAGCGGCCTGTACCTGACCGGCGGCGACCTGGTCGCCAGCCTGCTCGACGAGTTGGACGTGCACGCCTTCGACGTGGGCGGCGAGGTCGTCCCGCTCGCGGTCCACGGCCACCTCAGCGGCGGCCCCCTCGACGGAACCCCGGTGGTGGCCAAGGGTGGCCTAGTGGGCGACGACATCACGCTGGTGGAATGCCTGGCCAAACTGAGAAGGGCCGTACAGACCCGCCTGCACCAGGTCCACTCGGAAGTGTCGGAACACGTCATCCCCACCCTGGTCCGCGAAGACTGAACCGAACAGTCGAGCGCACGTATGGTTCGGCGAGGACTATTCTTTGGCCACATCACCGGTGGCGCCATCGACCACATGTGCGAGGAAAAGAATGTCGCCGGACGTTCGCCTGCCTCGGAGCGAAGTGCACGGGACCGGTCGGGTCAGAAAACCCATACCGCATGCCGTTGTGCAGCACTTCGGTCCCTACGGCCAGGATAGCCATCAAGGCCAGTTGGCAAGAGTGGTGGGTGCGGACGGGAAGTGGGCCTCTTTTCCGCCGGGAGTCACATCATCCGAGCTAATTGGTCTCGGTTAGGGGCCGATGTGCGCCGAGTATTCTACCGCGGTGAGAAGGCCTTCGATGTCCTTCCTGGAAGGCCGGTTCACGTCCACATCAAGGTCGAATCCTCCGGTGGCCGAGAGCGTTGGAGGCTGCTCCAAGGGTGAGGGCAGGGGATGTCCCGGAGCGGTGCCCTGGTGTTGGTTGGGGTTCCCTTGTTGGCTTGGGGTTGCCTACTCTGGGTTGGGGTTCCCTTGTTGGCTTGGGGTGCCTGCTCTGGTGGGGGTTGCCTTGTTGGTCTGGGGTGTCCTCCTTTCCCGCCGCCCGATTGTGGCCGTCTCCGCTACGCGCCTCAAGGTCGTCGCCATCGAGCGCTTCGCGCGTCAACGGCGCTCCACCTTGACCCAATGCCGCTAAGTTTGTTTGTTTGTGCTGATCAGCGGAGTGTGTTGGGAAGTGCTGTCTGAGCCGCTATCGTGCTCTTCATGCCCACCCCCGATGCGCCTGCCCAGGGCCGATTGACCGACCACCTCGACCTGGGAGTGCTGGCCGCCTGCTACCCCCGCGATCAGATCGAGGACGTGCTGGCCCAGACCGGCACCACCGAGCTACGCAGCCGTAAACTGCCCGCCCACGTGGTGGTGCGCCACACCATCGCCTGGGGGCTCAACGCCACCCAGGGCACCGACGCCGTGATGCGTGATCTGAATCGCCCCGGGTTGGTTAGAGACTCATGTTCTGTGCTGTGACCTGCGGTTCCAGGATGTTGTGAAGGTAGTAGTTGGCTTCATACTCCTCGGGTGGAACGTGACCGAGCTCACCGTGGAGCCGG
>NZ_BAAHAR010000062.1:0-32706 GCF_054777395.1 Nocardiopsis oceani | reverse complement strand
CCCGTACCGCACAGCGCCTGCTGGCCATGGCCGCGGCGATCTGGCACAACTGGGAGACCAACGCCCCCGTCAAGCGGTCCCTGATCGCCTACGACCACTGAAGACATCGGACTCAATCATCTAGGGGAAGGGCCAGGGAAGAAGTGGGGAACAGGTCATGGTGTGTGGGCGTCCCAGACGATAGAAAACAGGATGCGCTCGTTTCGGCTCCGCCGGACGAACGCGCGCCCATCCCACTCGGGACCGAAGCAAGGAGACGAACACCGTGGCCCTCTTGCGGCTCATCCTGAACATCATCTGGATCTTCGTGGCCGGATTCTGGCTGGCGATCGGCTATGTCATCGCCGGGATCATCTGCTGCATCCTCATCGTGACGATCCCCTTCGGTATCGCCTCCTTCCGCATGGCCAGCTACGCGATCTGGCCCTTCGGGCGCGACCTCGTGCGCCGCCCCGGTGCCGGTGGCGGTACGACCGTCATGAACGTCATCTGGCTGATCGTCGCAGGCTGGTGGCTCACCATCGGCCACATCGTCACCGCGTTCGGTCTGGCGATCACCATCATCGGCCTGCCGATGGCCTGGGCCTCCCTCAAGATGATCCCCGTGGCCCTGGCGCCCTTCGGCAACGAGATCGTGCACAGCGGACGCCCGCGGGAACCCTGGCAGTTCTGACAGTGTTGTCCCCCGCGGTTCGCGAGAACCCTGACCCCCAGACGTGCATCCCCCGGAGAATGGAGTACATGTGCAAGCCCAGCGGCCGGGAGTGTGGGCGCTCCTGAACAAGTGGCTCAGCGCCCGCAGAGCTCGTGCCGAGCGCCTTGCCCAGCTTGAGGCGCAAGAGGCTGAGGAGCAGGCGGAACCGGAGGCCGAGAAGGAGGCCGAACCGGACGACGACCTGGGCGCCGGTGACCTGCTGCGGGTTGTCAGCGACGTCGCCTGGCGGGTCCTCCTCGTCGGTGTGGTCGCCGGTCTGCTCGTCTACGCGGCCATCTACCTGTCGATCGTCACCCTGCCGGTCATCATCGCGGTCTTCATCACCGCGCTCCTCATGCCCCTGGCCAACTGGTTCCGGCGCAGGGGACTGGGTCGCGGCCTGTCCACCGCAGCCACGGTCCTCACCGGTATGGCCGTGCTCAGCGGTGTGGTCACGCTGGTCGTCCAACCGGCCATCCAGGGTTTCGACGGGTTGGTGCGGAGCGTCTCCCGGGCGGTGACGCAACTCCAGGAAATCGAAGTCCCCTTCGGGCTCGACCCGGCACTCTTCGCCGAGATGATCGACAACGCCTGGGAGCAGATCCAGGGGATCATCACTGACAACACCGACCAGTTGCTCACCGGGGCCTGGACCGCCGGCGCGGCCGTGGTCCAGATCCTCATCAGCCTGGTGCTGATCATCGCGCTGACCGTGTACTTCCTGCACTCCGGAGACAAGCTCGTCGACTGGTTCGTCACCCTGCTGCCCTCCAAGTCCCGTCCGGGCCTGCGCCACGCCAGCAACGTTGCTTACGGGGTGATGGGCCGGTACGTGCGCGGAGTGGCCATGGTCGGTGTCATCGACGCGGTCGGCATCGGCATCGTCCTGCTCATCTTCCTGGACCCGAACCTCGCGATCCCCCTGATCGTGCTCACGTTCGTCGGCGCGTTCCTGCCGGTCATCGGTGCCTTCCTCACCGGCCTACTCGCGGCGCTGGTCGCTTTGGTGACTGAGGGTCCGGTGATCGCCCTCGTCATCGTGGCCGCAGTGGTCGTGGTGCAGCAGGCCGAGAGCAGCATCTTCGCGCCGCGCATCTACGGGCAGGCGCTGGAACTGCCCTCGCCGATCGTCCTGATCGCCATCACCGCGGGCGGCATACTGGGCAACATCGTCGGGATGTTCCTGGCCACCCCGATCGCCGCTGTGCTCGCGGCGCTGCTCCGCAACCGGCCTCCGTCGCACACCAACGAAGAGCACGAGGAACAGGGTGACGACAAGCGGTCGCCGTCCGGCAAGGAGGCGGCCGCTGTCGTGGTCGTCGCGCCCTCCTCGGAGAAGGACGGACCCGACAAGGAGTGACCTCATACCGGGTCCGTGTACCCGGGGAATGCGCCGTGCCCCCGCCCCCGTTGTGTGGGTCGGGGGCACGCCCGTGTCCGGGACCGGCCGACGGAAAACCCCTCGCTCCACCCCACGGCCGTGCCGTTAGGCTGGGTCGGTCTGTCTGAAGGCCCCGTGCCCCGACGACCCAGCCGCGACAAACCCTTCGACCACCTTTGAGGATGCCCCACCCATGTTGATCGCCACCGACCTCGAACTGCGCGTCGGACCTCGACTCCTGCTGGAGCCGACGACCTTCCGTATCGCCTCGGGGGACCGGATCGGACTGGTCGGCCGCAACGGTGCGGGCAAGACCACCATGACCAAGGTGCTGGCGGGTGAGGGCGTGCCCACCTGCGGCACGGTGACCAGCTCGGGCAGTATCGGCTACCTGCCGCAGGATCCCCGGACCGGTGACCTCGACGTGATCGCCAAGGACCGGGTGCTGTCCGCTCGCGGTATCGACGAGGCGCTCAACGGTCTGCGCGAGGCCGAGAAGAAGATGACCAGCGACCACGAGAAGACCCGTAACAAGGGTGTGCGTGCTTACGCCCGCTGGGAGGAGCGCCTCCACGTGCTGGGCGGGTACGCGGCCGAGTCCGAGGCCGCCGCCATCGCCTCCAGCCTGGGCCTGCCGGACAAGGTCCTGTCCCAGCCTCTGCACACGCTCTCCGGTGGTCAGCGCCGACGGATCGAGCTGGCCCGGATCCTGTTCAGCGGCGCGGACACCCTGCTGCTGGACGAGCCGACCAACCACCTGGACGCCGACTCCATCGTGTGGCTGCGCGAGTTCCTCAAGTCCCACCAGGGCGGGCTCATCGTGATCAGCCACGATGTGGAACTCGTCGAGCACGTGGTCAACAAGGTGTTCTACCTGGACGCCAACCGCAGCGTCATCGACATCTACAACATGGGCTGGAAGCTCTACCAGACCCAGCGGGAGGCCGACGAGCGCCGTCGGCGCAGGGAGCTGGCCAACGCCGAGAAGCAGGCTGACACCCTGCGCAAGCAGGCCGACAAGTTCCGGGCCAAGGCCACCAAGGCGCGCGCCGCACAGCAGATGCTCAACCGTGCCGACAAGCTTATGGACGGGGTCTCCGGGGTCCGCAAGTCCGACAAGGTCGCCAAGCTGCGATTCCCGGACCCGGCTCCGAGCGGTCGCACACCGCTGATGGCTGAGGGGCTGTCCAAGTCCTACGGCTCCTTGGAGATCTTCTCCGGTGTGGACCTGGCCATCGATCGGGGTAGCCGCGTGGTGATCCTGGGTCTGAACGGTGCGGGCAAGACGACGCTGCTGCGCCTGCTGGGCGGGGTCGAGGATCCAGACACCGGTGATGTCCTCCCAGGCCACGGGCTCAAGCTCGGCTACTACGCCCAGGAGCACGAGACCCTGGACGTGGAGCGGAGCGTCCTCGAGAACATGATGAGCGCGGCACCCGACCTCCCCGAGGTCGAGGCCCGCAAGACCCTGGGTTCGTTCCTGTTCACCGGGGACGACGTGGCCAAGCCCGCCGGGGTGCTCTCCGGCGGTGAGAAGACGCGCCTCGCCCTGGCCACCCTGGTGGTTTCCAGCGCCAACGTCCTCCTGCTCGACGAGCCCACGAACAACCTGGACCCGGCCAGCCGCGAGGAGATCCTGGGCGCCCTGCGCAACTACAAGGGCGCGATCGTCCTGGTGACACACGACGAGGGCGCGGTCGAGGCGCTACAGCCCGAGCGCGTCATCATGCTGCCCGACGGTGTCGAGGACGTGTGGAACGCCGAGTTCGAAGACCTCATCGCCCTCGCTTGAGGGGTTCCTGCTCGAGGTGGGCTGTGTGACCACGGTGCGGGGGTGGACGTCCAGAATGCTGGGAGGTTCACCCCCCTCCTTTTCGGTTGGGGTTAATGTCCCTCCGAAACCGGGGTCGGTCGGCGTGGCGTCCGGTGAATGTGGCGGTGTGTGAGGGCGATGTCCGATCATTGTCCGTGCCGGACCAGTAGGGATGCCGGTCATCGTCTATGGGGAGAGAACTGTGAGTGACGCCTTGAGAAAGGGCGCCCGGGTTTCGGGTGCGGACCGCTCCGAGCTGGCAGCGCAGCTGAAGAGTCGGTACGACGCGGGTGAGAGCATCCGGGCCCTGGCGGCCGCGACCGGCCGTTCCTACGGTTTCGTGCACCGTCTGCTCGGCGAGGCCGGGGTGGAGCTGCGCGGACGCGGCGGGGCGACACGCAAAGCCTGATCCCGGTAGCACCCATGGTGTTACTGGCCAGTAGGGTCGGTGCATCGCCAACCGATGTGACGGAGGAACCCATGGCACAGGCATCGGCGGAGTCCGGGAAACTGGACTTGCCCACCGAGGCGGAGCTGACCCGGGCCGGCTTGAAGCTCGCGGTGGAGGGTGCGGTTGCGCGCATCACCATCAGTCGACCCGAGCGGCGCAACGCGATGACCGGGCGCACCTGGACGACCCTGGCCCACATCGGCCAGGCGCTCCCCGGCGATGTCCGAATCGTCGTCATTGCCGGAGACGGTGACATCTTCTCCGCGGGTATCGACCTCAACATGTTCACCCCCGAGGGGGTCGAGGGCGAGCGCTCTATCGTCGCCGGGATCGCCGACGGATCCTCGGACGAGGCCGACCTGGACTCCTACATCGACGAGCTCCAGCAGGGTTTCCGCTGGCTGCGCCGACCCGACCTGGTCACCATCGCCGCCGTCCGCGGTCACGCCATCGGCGCCGGCTTCCAGCTCGCGCTCTCCTGTGACCTGCGCATCCTCGCCGATGACGCCAAGTTCTGCATGAAGGAGCCCGCCCTTGGTCTGGTCCCGGACCTGACCGGAACCAAGCCCCTGGTGGACATCGTCGGCGTACACCGTGCCACCGAGATCTGCCTGACCGCGCGCAAGGTCGGAGCCGAGGAGTCCCGCGACCTCGGACTGGCCACTCTGGTCGTCGGGACCGATGAGCTCGACGGCGCGGTGGACGACGCCGTCGCGGGCCTGTTGGCGACCAACCCCGACGCCGCAGTCGCGACCAAGGCGCTCCTCCAGGAGGCCGTCGGCAACACGCTCGACGAGCAGTGCGCCGCCGAGCGCAAGGCGCAGGCGGGCCGTTTGGCCGCGCTGGCCAAGAGCATGGCCCCGGGCGCCTGACCTCGGCACACCACACGGGGCGGGGTGGGGAGATCCGTATCACCGGCGAAAAGCGCCCATCCCGTCCCCGTCCTTCGAGGATCTCTAGTACGCTGCTGCAAGCGGTCGTTCGACAGCCGCGCGCATCCGGGCGCGCCGGGCCGCCAAGACGCGGAGAGCGTGTCGACCCAGTCGGCGTCACTCTTAACCCGAAGAGCACACGAGCCCCACATGCATCGGGGCCGCTTCCGCGTGTGATCAGGCGCGTTTGTGTGATTTCTTCGCTGGGTCCGCTGTGGCCGTGTGGAGCCTTCCTCGAAACGCTGCCAAACGATGAGGAAGGTACACGTCACTTGACGACGGACACTGCCGTAATGCCCGCTTTCGACAGCCTGGGTCTTCCCAAGGACGTTGTCGGTGAGCTGGCGAAGAACGGTGTGACCAACCCGTTCCCGATCCAGGCTGCGACCATCCCCGACGCCATCGAGGGCCGCGACGTCCTCGGCTGCGGTCGTACCGGATCGGGCAAGACCCTGGCTTTCGGCCTGCCGGTCCTGATGCGCTGCTCCGAGCGCCGTGCCGCCGCCAGCCGCCCCCGTGCGCTGGTCCTGGTGCCCACCCGAGAGCTCGCGCACCAGGTGCGCGACGCGTTCCGCACCTACGCCCGCGTTCTGGGCGTCAAGGTCGGCGACGTCGTGGGCGGTAGCTCCTACACCCGCCAGATCAACGAACTGCGCCGCGGTGTCGACGTCCTCGTCGCCACGCCGGGCCGCCTCACCGACCTCATCGACCAGGGCGCCTGCGACCTGGGCGACGTCGAGATCTCGGTGCTGGACGAGGCCGACCAGATGTGCGACATGGGCTTCATGCCGCAGGTCAGTGAGCTTCTCGACCAGGTGCACCCCGACGGCCAGACCCTGCTGTTCTCGGCGACGCTCGACGGTGACGTCGACAAGCTCGTCCGCCGGTACATGAAGAACCCGCAGACCCACTCCGTGGACCCGCCGGTCTCGCAGGTCACCACCATGGAGCACCACCTGCTCAAGGTGCTGCCCCGCGACAAGAACAAGATCGTCGCCCAGATCGCCGCGCGCGAGGGCCGCACCCTGCTGTTCGTGCGCAGCAAGTACCGCGCCGACACCATCAGCGAGCAGCTGGCGGAGGCGGGCGTTCCCAGCTCCTCCCTGCACGGCGGCAAGACCCAGAGCGTGCGCACCCGCACCCTGGCCAAGTTCCGTGAGGGTAAGATCCAGGCCCTGGTCGCCACCGACGTCGCCGCCCGCGGCATCCACGTCGACGGCATCGACCTGGTCGTCAACATCGACCTGCCCACCGGGCACAAGGACTACCTGCACCGCGGTGGCCGTACTGCCCGAGCCGGTTCCTCGGGCGCCGTCGTGTCCCTGGTCGCTCCGAACCAGCGCCGTATGGCCCGCCGTCTGATCAACGACGCCGGTGTCGACGCCAAGCAGCACCTGGTCAACCCCGGTGACGAGCTCCTCTCCGAGGTGACCGGAGCCAAGGAGCCCAGCTGGGAGCCGTGGATCGAGCCCCCGGAGCCCGAGCGTCCCCGTCGCGGCCGTGGCGGTCCCCGTCGCGGTGGTTACCGCGGCGGTGGCGGTGGTGGTTACCGCGGCGGCGGTGGCGGCTACCGCGGCCGCCGGAACGACCGCGGTGACGGAGGCTACCGTGGCGACCGCGGTGACGGCGGCTACCGCGGTGACCGCCGCAACGACCGCGGTGACGGCGGCTACCGAGGCGAGGGTGGCGGCGGCTACCGCGGCGGCGACCGTCGCGGCGGTGGCGGTTACCGTGGCGGCGACTCCCGTGGCGGCTACCGCGGCGGCCCCCGTCGCAACGACCGCTACAACTCCGCTCCGCAGAGCTAGCGATACCTGAGGTCCGGCGCACCTGAGCGCGGGACACCAGACCCCGAGGCGGGTCCGACTCCGGTCGGGCCCGCCTCGTCAACGTTTACGGTCCTTTACTGCCCCTTCGCATGTCCCAGGTGGCCGAAACCCGGTCCGACGAGGACAGTAGCCGGAAACCCCGATGTCGCACTCGGGACCACACGCCGCCTGAAGGGGAACGCGTGACCGTCCTCAACAACGTCCTGGTCGCCCTGAACGACGTCTTCTGGACCTTCTTTCTTATCCCGCTCCTGGTCGTACTGGCCCTCTACTTCACCGTGCGCTCGGGGTTCGTCCAGATTCGGCTCCTACCGGAGATGTTCCGGGTCCTGCGCAGCAGTCCCGGCACGGCGCCCGACGGCGGAAAGGAGATCTCCTCCTTCCAGGCGTTCGCGCTCTCGGCGGCCTCCCGCGTGGGCACCGGCAACATCGTCGGTGTCACTCTGGCGATCATGCTGGGCGGCCCGGGCGCCGTGTTCTGGATGTGGCTGATGGCCGCGGTTCTCGGGGCGGCGTCGTTCGTGGAGTCCACCCTCGCCCAGCTGTACAAGGTGCGCACCAGTACCGGTTTCCGAGGCGGCCCGGCCTACTACATGCTCTACGGCCTCAACCGCCGGTGGATGGGTGTGCTCTTCGCGGTGGTCATCACCGTGACCTTCAGCTTGGTCTTCAACTCGGTGCAGGCCAACAGTATCGCGGGGGCTATCGGCACCACGGTGGGCGAGTTCGGCGGTCCCACGGGCCTGGCCCTGAACGCGGTGGTCGGCCTCGCCCTGGCCGCCCTCACCGCGGCGGTCATCTTCGGCGGTGTCCGCCGTATCGCGCACGTCGCCCAGGGCTTGGTCCCGTTGATGGCTATCCTCTACATCCTGCTCGGGGTCGCCGTCGTCATCGTCAACATCGAGTCCGTGCCCGGGGTCTTCGCCAGCATCTTCGCCCACGCCTTCGGAATCCGCGAGGTCGCCGCGGGCGGTGTGGGCACCGCGATCCTCTGGGGTCTGCGGCGCGGCATGTTCTCCAACGAGGCCGGCCTCGGTTCGGCACCCAACGCCGGTGCGACCGCGTCCGTCTCCCACCCCGCCAAGCAGGGCCTGGTCCAGACCCTGGGGGTGTACTTCGACACCTGGCTCGTCTGCTCGGTGACCGCGTTCATCGTGCTCCTGTACGGCACGGAGTTCGCCCCGGGCCAAGAGGCCATCGTGGTCGCCCAGCTGGCCCTCCAGAACTCGTTGGGTGCCTGGTCGATCCATGCCCTCACGATCATCCTGTTCCTGCTGGCCTGGACCTCCGTGCTGGGTAACTACTATTACGGTGAGTCCAACCTCCAGTTCATGGACGCCAGCCCGAAGCACATGACCTACTTCCGCTCCGCGGTCCTGGTCGCGGTCTTCATCGGCTGCGTGGCCCCGCTGACCGTGGTCTGGAGCTTCGCCGACATCACCATGGGCGTGATGGCCACCGTCAACCTCTTGGCCCTGGCGCCGCTCTCGAGGGTGGCCTTCCGGCTCCTGGCCGACTACAGTCGGCAGCTGCGCAACGGTCTGGACCCGCAGTTCAACCTGGCCAAGATGCCGGACTTGCAGAACGTGTACTGCTGGGGCGAGGCCGGCGGTCCGCTCCCCGACGACGTGGACCGGGCCGAGGGACCCCCGGTCGGTGACCCGGAGCCCCAGGAGGCCCCGATGGTCGACGGCGGCGAGGGGTTGCACGAACCGGAATGGCACCAGGGCCACGGCGAAGAGGGGCCGGAGACCGGTCGCGGCGACGGGCGGGACTCCTGAACCCCTTGACGGCCCGGGAACGGGTACGCTGGGGCGCACTTTTGTGCGTGGTCCTGTCCACAGCTTGGCTGGAGGCGCGCAAACGATAATGATTTTCGGTTACTATTTGGGGAGATCCCAACCGAACCCGACGGAGTACCCCTGTGTCCGAACGGATGACACCGGCGCGCGGCTCCGCGCCCCACAGTTCCACCTCGCTCGGCGACTCCTTCGGCGGTGGCTGGGACGACCGCGGAGACGAATTGCCCCCTGCCGAATGGGGGCGGCGCAACAGCTCGCGCAGAACCGGAACGGTATGGCTGTTCGCCCTCTTCATCACGCTGATGGCGATGGCCCACGCCTGGTTCTCCGATGAGCTGACCAGCGAGGCCTTCCTGGCCTGGGCCACCATCTTCACCGCCATCAGCATGCAGGCGATGCCCTTCCTGGTCTTCGGTGTGGCCCTGTCCGCGGGACTCGTCGCGTTCGTTCCGGCCTCCGTGTACCGGAAGTTCATCCCGAACAAGCCTGGCCGGGCGGTTCCGGTGGCCGGTGCGTCCGGTGCCGTCCTACCGGGCTGCGAGTGCGCCTCGGTGCCCATCGCGGGGAGTCTGATCAAGCGCGGTGTCGCCCCGGCGGCGGCGCTCACCTTCCTGCTGGCGGCGCCCTCCATCAACCCGATCGTCATGATCGCCACCGCGGTGGCCTTCGCGGGGCAACCGGAGATGGTCTTGGCCCGGTTCGTGGCCTCGTTGCTGGCGTCCGTGGTCATCGGTTGGATCTGGGTGCGCTTCGGCAAGGCCGACTGGTTGCGCCTGCCGTCGCGGACCCACGCCCCGGGGACCTCCAAACTGAAGGTCTTCCGCGAGTCGATGCTGCACGACATGATGCACGCGGGCGGTTACCTGGTCGTCGGTGCGCTCGCGGCCGCCACCCTCAACGTGATGGTGCCCCGCTCGTGGCTGCTGGCCGTGGCCGAGGCACCGATCATCTCGGTGCTGGTGCTCGCCCTGCTGGCGATCCTGCTCTCGATCTGCTCGGAGGCCGACGCCTTCGTCGCGGTGAGCCTGACCGATTTCTCGCCCACCGCCAAGCTCGCGTTCATGGTCATCGGTCCGATCGTGGACCTCAAGCTCATCGCTATGCAGGCCGGTGTGTTCGGCTGGCGCTTCGTCGCCCGCTTCGCGCCGATCTGTCTCGTGGTCGGGCTGCTCAGTACGTTCCTGATCGGAGCTCTGATCTTTTGAACCGCATCGCTCAGGGACTCACGCTCGTCCTGCTCGGCGCCGCCGCGCTGACCAGTACGGTCCCCACCGACCTGTACCTGAACTGGGTCAAGGCCGCGTTCGGCCCGTTCCTGATCGCCGCCGGCGTGATCATGGTCGTGCTCGGAGTCCTGGTGATCATGGCCGAGCTGCGGGGCGAGGAACTAGCGATGGTCGAGGAGGACGCGGTCCCGGAGGGGGCGGCCCACCCAGCTCAGGAGGGCGCCTCCGAGGCCGGGGCGGACGCCGATGCCCCGGGCCGCAGCGCCCTCGACCAGGCCGTTTCCGACTACGGGGGGCGTCAGACCTCGGACGACGGTCACGGGCACGACCACTCGAGTGCTCCCAAGGTGGCCTGGCTGCTCCTGCTTCCGGTGCTGGCCGTGTTCGTCATCGCACCGCCGGCGCTCGGCTCCTACTCGGTGGAGAGCACCGGCTCGTCCGGGCCGCCGCCGCGGGACGAGCGCAACTCCTCCCAGTTCAGCGACGGCCTGGAGGACGCCGCTCCGGGAGAGGTCGTGGAGCTCGGCATCCAGCAGTTCGTCATGCGGGCCTGGGTGGACGAGGAGCGGGAGCTCTCCGGCCGGGACATCAAGCTCACCGGTTTCTCCGTCCCCAACGAGGACGGGGACGGCTGGTACCTGGCCAGGCTCCAGATGGCTTGTTGCGCCGCGGACGCGGTCGTCAACAAGGTCCTCATCACCGACCACCCGGAACCGGAGGCCGACACCTGGTGGGAGGTCACCGGCACCTGGGTGGAGCCTGAGGGAGACCTGTACGACGCCGCGGAGCACGAGATCGCGACCTCCTCGGTCGTGGAGGTGACCAACCCGCCGGACCCCTACGAGTAACCGGGTTCAGCCGAAAAGGGCTGGTTGGGACCTTGTTCCCGTTCGTGCTGTTCGGCCGCCACACCGGGGGCAATTCGCCGGTTTACTGTCGCGCTGGGTGACAATGGGCGGGTGGGAGAACGGTATGAGCGGCTCCGGAGATCATGGCGCGCACTGCGGCCACGCTCCATCCGTGCCCGGGTCACCGCCGGGGCTGTCGCTATGCTCGCCGTTGTCGTCAGTCTCCTCCTCGCGCTCTCCTTCGTGGTGATCCGACAGGTGGCCCTCGATCAGGTGCGGGACCTCGCGGCTGACGGGGCGCGCCAGGTTGTCGACCAGATCGTGACGGAACGTTACGAGGGGCCGATCCCGTCCACCGGAGCCGTCATCCAGCGCCTCCAGGTGGTCGACAGGCAGACCCATGAGGTCCTGGCCGCGAGCGAGCCCATGCGCGGCCTTCCGGCGCTGACCGACGAGACCCCCGAAGAGGGCGACATCCGCTTCGACACCACGCTGTGCGGAGCGATCGCGGGAGAGAGCCCCAGGGAGTGCTTTCAAGTGGTGGGGTACTCCGTCAGCGACTCGGCCTACGGGGACGTGGTCGTCCTCGGGGCCGCGCGGACCCCGCAGCTGCTGGTCACCAACGCTCTGGAATCCGTGCTGGTCGGACTCTCGCTACTCCTGGTCAGCGGCACGGCCCTGATCATCTGGTACGGGGTCGGCAGGGCCCTGCGCCCGGTGGAGGAGATCAGTGCCGAGATGGACCGGATCACCATGAGCGACCTGCACCGCAGGCTGCCCGTGCCCAAGAGCGATGACGAGATCGCCCACCTGGCCCGTACCGCCAACGCCAGCCTCGTCCGGCTCGAGGAGGCCGTCGGCCGACAGCGCCGGTTCGTCTCCGACGCCTCCCATGAGCTGCGCAACCCCATCGCCGGGATGCGCACGAAACTGGAGGTCGAACTC
Organism: Nocardiopsis oceani; assembly: GCF_054777395.1. Classification (NCBI taxonomy): domain Bacteria; kingdom Bacillati; phylum Actinomycetota; class Actinomycetes; order Streptosporangiales; family Nocardiopsidaceae; genus Nocardiopsis; species Nocardiopsis oceani. The sequence goes on along the minus strand of NZ_BAAHAR010000062.1, from coordinate 20,785 downwards.
TCCGACCCCGAGCCCGACCCGCGTGCCAGGGAGAGGACCCTGAACGGGTTGCTGTCCGACACCGAGCGGTTGGAGAACATCGTCTCCGACCTGTTGGAACTGGCTCGTCTGGACAACGACATGGCGCTGACGCGCGAACGCGTGGACCTCACCGCCTTCGTGAAGCAGGAGTTCACCGACCGGCACAGGCGTCCCGAACTGCGCGTGCACGCGTCCGGCCCGGTGTACGCGGTCGTCAACCGGCTCCGGCTCGTTCGGGTCCTGACCAACCTGGTGGCCAACGCCGAACGCCACGCGAACAGCCGCATCGACATCATCGTCCAACGCGAGGACGGCGCCTCAGTGGTGGAGGTCCATGACGACGGAGCGGGGATCCCGGTCGAGGACCGCGAACGCGTCTTCGAGCGCTTCGCACGGCTGCCGGAGTCGAAGGAGCGCGACCCCGGGGGGAGCGGTTTGGGCCTGGCCATCTCCCGGGAGATCGTGCGCGCCTACGGCGGGAGCCTCGTCGCCCGGCACAGCGATCTGCTCGGTGGTGCCGAGTTCCTCCTGCACATCCCGGACAGGGATGCCCCTTGACTTCCTCCCTCTGCTGAAATGAGAGGGATTCCGACCAGACCGGGGTCTGGTGGCGCTGTCCGCCTCGCGGCGGCAGCAGGTTCCTGCTTCGCAGACATGGCTACCCAGAGGTCTCGGCAGGCTGGCACGGTTCACCGTAAACGGTTAGTCCATCCGCGCTTCTCGGTGTTCTTGGCCGCGTTTCCACCGGTCCATGATGTGGCGGCGCTGGTCCAGGGCGGTGTTCCACACCGCCCGGCAGATAGCGTCGTACTCGGCGCACTGGCGGGCCTGGGCGTCGGTGAGCGCGAGCCGGTAGCGGAATCCCGTCAGCACAGCACACACCTCCCCTCGATCCTGGAGGGGACCGTAGCGGGAGGGTGTGACATTTCTGCGCGGGGGCGGTGATCCCCGCTCTGAAGGGGCGGGGTCTGCACCGCCAAAAACCGGATAACACGCCCTACCCTGGGTGGAATGGGGGAGAAGAAGGCAGGTTGGGTCGGGCGCGCGGCGCTGCTCGCCGGGTGGTTGCTGCTGGTGCTCTGGGCCGTGCTGAGCGGACTCGACCTGGAGACCGTCCGGTCCTGGACCGATGATGCGGGTCTGGGCGGTTCCCTCGTGTACCTGGCCTCCTACACCTTGGCCGTCCAGGCGATGGTGCCCCGCCCCGCGCTCAACATCGCGGGGGGACTGTTCTTCGGCCTGGCCCTTGGCGTGGTCCTTGCCCTGATCGGTGGGGTTCTCGCCGCCTTGGCCCAGTTCGTCGTGGCCCGGCACGTGGCGAGGGACGCGGTCTCGCGCAGGCTGCCGGAGCGAGTCCGGGGCAGGCTGGAGGGTCTGGCCGGCGGCCGCGCGCTGTTGGCGGTGGTGCAGTTGCGGCTGATACCGGTCCTCCCCTACCAGGTGGTCAACTACGGGTTCGGGCTGACCGGGATGCGGGTGATGCCCTTCGTGCTCGGAACCGCGATCGGGTCGCTGCCCACTACGGTCGCGCTGGTCCTGGTGGGGGCCGGCGGGGCCGATGTCGGGTTCCAGGTCGCGCTGGGGACCGGTGCCGTGGCCGTGGTCATCGGCGTGGGCTGGTGGCTGTACTCCCGCCGTTCGACGGTCGGGCGTTCGGCGGCGGGGAACCCGGCCACTGAGCCTGGAGAGGCCGGGCCTTCGGAGAACGGGCCCTCGGAGGACCGGCCCGCAGAGCCGGGGCGTTCGGAGAGCGGGCGGGCGCGGGGCTGAGCCCCGCGCCCGCCGTCCCTCACTCGGTGCCGTCGTACAGGTCGACCTCTTCGGGGTCGGGCCGGTCCAGGTCGAAGGGCAGGATGTCCCCGCCGTCGCTGTCGGTCACCCGGGGTTCCTGGAGGACGTCGGGCTCCTCGCCGGCGTTGTTCTGGACCACCATCACACCCGAGTAGCCGCTGTGGTCCTCTTCGGTGGCCACGAAGGGCACCAAGCCCGGCCCGTCCCACTCATGGGCGTGCAGGGTGTCGATGAGGGTCTCGCGGTCCAGGTCGGGGCCGACTTCCATGAGGAGCTGGGCGAAGAGGGTGGCCTGCACCATGCCGTACACCGTGGTGTCGGTGAAGGGAGCGCCCTCGTTGTACTCGTCGTGGAGCTCGCGGTAGAACTCGGTCCACGGGTCGTCGGGCTGGGCCACCATCGGCAGGAACGCGGTGATGATCAGACCGTCGAGGAAGGCTTCCGGCGGTACGTCCTCCGCGGGGGTGCCCTCGGCGTACTCGGAGATGAGCTCGGTGACGACCTCGACGTCGCCGCCGAAGCTGGGGGCCACCCACTGGGGCTCGTAGCCGATGGACTGGGCCTGGAGGACGGCCAGGCCCAGGAAGGCGGGGATGCAGTAGCACACCGCGACGTCGGCGCCGGACTCCTTCAGTTCGGCGATCTGGCCGTCGAGTTCGGGGACGCCGGGGTCGTAGGACTCCCAGGCGACGATCTCGTCCATCAGGTACTGCTCGATACCAGCGTGGGAGGCGGGGCCGACGTCGTCGTTCTGGTAGAGCAGGCCGACGTCGTCACCGGAGAAGTTGTCCGCGATGTAGGACCCCTGGACCTTGGCCTCCTTGGAGTAGTCCACCTGGAACCCGTAGCTGAGGGGGTACTCGTCGGGCTGGTCCCATTCCAGTGCGCCGGAGGAGACGAAGAGGTCGGGGACGCCCTCGTCGTTGAGGTCGTCGATGATCGCCTCGTGGGTGGGGGTGCCCAGACCGCCGAGCATCGCGAAGATCTCGTCGTCGTTGATGAGGGTGCGGGACGCTTCCATCGTTTGGGCGGGGTCGAAGCTGTCGTCCTCCACCCGGTAGTCGATCTGGCGGCCGTGGATGCCGCCGTTCTCGTTGATGTAGTCGAACACGGCACTGGCACCGGTGGAGACGTGTTCGAAACCGGGGGATGCGGCCCCGGTGAGCGGCTGGTGGGTTCCGATGACCACGCTGTCGTCGGTGACCCCCATCGTGGCGTTCTTCCCCGTGTCGCCCGCCGATTCGGGGTCGCCGCAGGAGGCGGCGAGAACCGCGACGGCGAGCGCCGACGCGCTGATTCTCAGTGATCGCATGGTGAAGTCCTGAACTCGGTTGTGCCTTCGCAGCGGGAGGCCTGGTATTCGGCCCGTGAGGGAAAGCGGCTTCGTAGCTCGGGAGAGGTATCGGGGGGCGGGTGCGCCTACTCGCTAGTACGTTACCGGTTGGTAAACATCATACGAGCGCTGTTCATTACTGCAACCTCCGGTAACGCCCAATGGTGTGACCGGTGTGGGTGCGGGGGCTCAGTACTCGGGCCGGTTCTCGAAGTCCCGGCCGGTTCTCCGTCCCTGGGCTGCGCCTCAAGGCCAGGGCCCGGGTTCAGGTCGTGGTCGGCGCGGGCTCCCCGCCGGTCGGCGCCCGGCCCAGGATCTCCCGTGCCAGGTGGGCGATACGGTCCGAGGCCTGGTGTACGGCACTGTCCCGGCGCCAGACCAGGAGATGGCGGAGTTGTATCGGGGCGCCGTCCAGCTGGCGCACCACAACGTCCTGGCCGGAGTCGAAGTCCGACTGGCACGGGGCGATAGCCCGCCGGTCGGCGATGAGGTCGCGGATCTCGGAGCGTTCGTAGAGGCGGTAGGGGACTTCAGGGCTGAAACCCGCCCGTTGGCAGGCCAGGTAGAAGCATTCGGGCCAGCCGGTGCCGTCCGGCGGCGTCAGGGCCCAGGAGTACCCGGCCAGGTCCTCCAGACGTATGAACGGCTTCTCCGCGAGGGGGTGGTGGGCCCACAGTGCGACGTGCAGCGGGTCCACCGCGAGCATCGCCCAGGCGAGCGGGCCGTCCGTGGGCAGGTCGCGGTCCACGTAGTCGATGGTCGTACCCATGTCGAGACGGCCGGCCCGGACCAGGTCGGTGACCAGCTTGGGCGAGTACTCGGTGCGGACGTGGACCGGCACGTTGGGGAAGATCTCGGGCATGCGCGCCGACAGTTCCACGGTGAGCGGGCCGATGCCGCCCACCCTCAGCGTGCTTGGAGAGGCCCCGCGCGCGGTGATGTCGTGCAGGAGGTCGTCCATGGACAGCAGGACCGCCCGCGCGCGGACGAGGACGAACTCGCCGAGCTCGGTCGGTCGCACCCCCGAACGCCCGCGTTCGAACAGCTGCCCGCCGACCTCGCGTTCGATCCGCTGCAACTGGGTGGTGAGCGCGGGCTGAGAGGTGGAGAGCGCCGCGGCCGCCCTGGTCACGCTGCCGGTGTCAGCCAGGAGGCAGATCGTACGGAGGTGGCGGAGTTCGAGGTCCATGCGTGGAATCTAAGGCGCAGAGGGCCCTTGTGTACAGACGTGCGTGCCAGAACGGATGCGATGCACATCCCGTCCAGTGGTCCGGGTTCAAGCGCCGCCGCTGTCCAGGGTGAAGGTCGATCGGGCGGGGTGGTGGGATACAGTGCCGTCGGTCACCATATAGTTGGACGACCTACTAAATCCGTGGGGAGAGGTCATGGCGGTCGAACGCACGCTGCACACAACCGAGGCTGAGCAGCTCATGGAGCTGACCCGGGAGATCGTGGACAAGGAGATCGCCCCGCGCGCCGCTGCGGACGAGGAGAACTCCGTCTTCCCCCGCGACGTCTTCGCCACCCTGGGCGGGGCCGGGCTGCTCGGCCTTCCCTACCCCGCCGAGTACGGCGGTGGCGAACAGCCCTACGAGGTCTACCTCCAGGTGGTGGAGGAGCTCGCCCGCGGCTGGCTCGCGGTCGGACTGGGCGTCAGCGTCCACACGCTCTCCTGCTACCCGCTGGCCGCCTTCGGCACCGACGAGCAGCGCGCGGCGCACCTGCCCGCGATGGTCGGCGGTGACCTCCTTGGTGCCTACTGCCTGTCCGAGACCGCCTCCGGCTCCGACGCCGCAGCCCTCACCACCCGTGCCGAGAGCACTGACGGCGTATACCGCGTCAACGGCGCCAAGGCGTGGATCACTCACGGGGGGCGGGCCGACTACTATGCGCTCTTCGCCCGCACCGGCGACGCAGACTCGGGCGCGCGGGGCATCAGCTGCTTCCACGTCCCGGCGGACACCCCCGGCCTCGGCTCGGCGGCCCCGGAACGCAAGATGGGCATGTGCTCCTCGCCCACGGCCGGTGTGCTCTTCGAGGACGTCGAACTGGGCGCGGACGCGCTCGTGGGGGAGGAGGGCCGGGGCTTCGGGATCGCCCTGTCCGCCCTGGACTCCGGTCGCCTGGGCATCGCCGCGTGCGCGGTGGGACTGGCCCAGGCCGCTTTGGACGCCGCGGTCGCCTATTCCCGCGAACGCCGCCAGTTCGGCACCGCCATCGGTGACTTCCAGGGGGTGGGCTTCATGCTCGCCGACATGGCCACGCAGGTCGCCGCCTCCCGCGAGCTGTACCTGGCGGCCGCGCGCCGACGCGACGCCGGACTCCCGTTCGGCAAGCAGGCCGCCATGGCCAAGCTCATGGCCACCGACACGGCCATGAAGGCCACCACCGACGCGGTCCAGGTCTTCGGCGGCTACGGGTACACCCGTGACTTCCCCGTCGAGCGCTACATGCGCGAGGCCAAGGTCCTGCAGATCGTCGAGGGAACCAACCAGGTACAGCGCATGGTGATCAGCCGCCACCTGGCCACCGCCTAGTACTGCGCGAACCGCGCCGGGGTCAGGAGCGCAGGAGGTCGGCGGTGCGCTCAGGGGGGTGCACCGCCAGCTCCACGGGGCGGTCCGTCAGCACGGCCAGCGCGGACCGGTAGTCGGGCCCGCGCTCCAGGTCCGACAACCAGGTGGACCCGGGTGCGCCGCCGCCCTCCCAGGACACCAGCCGCGGCTCGGCGTGCGGCGGGGTAACGGCCACCCGGCGCAGCCCGCCGGACAGGCCCAGGCCGGTCGCCTTGAGCAGGGCCTCCTTGCGGGCCCAGTAACCGAAGAATGCGCCGATCTGACCTTCGTCGGACAGCTCCCGCCAGGCCTCTTGCTCGGTGTCGGCCAGCGTGTACCCGGCCAGCCCCGCCAGGTCACGTGTGTCCGAGACCCGTTCGACGTCCACCCCGACCGGCGCGCCCGAGGACAGGGCCAGGACCACCCACTCACCCGAGTGGCTGACGGAGATCTCCCACCCCTTGGCCGCACCGGAGGGCACCGGCTTGCCGTGGGGTGTGTCGTCGCCCCCGCTGGCACCGGTCCGGGACTTCTCGTCACAGGACAGGCAGTGCAGGTCGAAGGTGACCTTCTCGGGAGCGCAGCCCGCGCGTTCGGCCAGCGCCAGACGGGCCAGTGAACGGCCCAGCAGGTGGCGGTCGCGGTCGGCCTGGAGTCGGAATCGGGACTGGCGGGCGAGTTCCTCGCTGTCCAGCAGACGCAGCAGACGTTCGCTCGCGGTGGAGGTGTGGGCCCACCACACCGTGGACTCAAGTGGCGCGGAGCTGAGGGTCATGCCTCCATTGTGGCTGATCTTCCGGCGGATCGGTGGTGTGAGCGGGAGGGAAACGGGGCATCCGGTAAGTGGCAGGTCAGCCCGCCCCCTTGGAGGCTCAGATGTCTGTCGTCATGTTGTTCGGGGCCGCGTCGCTCATCGGACTCGTGGCCCTCACCGCGGTCATCCTGGTAACGCTCCTGACGGAGAAGCCCGAGGCCGGGGCACAGGCCCGGGAGGACCGGCCCGTACCCTGATCCGGCGCGGTACCCCTGCCGTGCACAAGACGAGAGCACGGAAAGTGGGTCCCCTGCCATGGTCGAGGAGAGCCGCCCGGCCTTCGCAGCCGAACGCCGGGAGCGCATCCTGGAACTGGTGCGGGCCAACGGCAGCATGTCCCTGCGGGACATCGCCGCGAAGGTCCGCGCTTCGGAGGTCACGGTCCGCCGTGATGTGCGCGCCATGGAGGCCGAGGGCCTGCTCGACCGGCGCAGGGGAGGTGCAGCGCTGCCCGGGCGGATCGTCCACGAGCAGAGCTACACGGGCAAGAGCGGGCAGTGCGCGGCGGAGAAGGCCGCCATCGCCGCCATCGCGGCCCGCCTGGTCCGCCCTGGAGACGCCATCACCATCGGCCCGGGGAGTACCGCAGAGGCCCTCGCCCGCGCCCTGCTGGGCCACGGCGACCTCACGGTCGTCACCAACTCCCTGCGGGTGGCCGACATCCTCGCCGGGGCCGCCGGGGTCGAGGTCGTCATGACCGGCGGCACTGTACACGCACCCATGAGAGCCCTCGTCGGGGTCAGCGCTGAGGCCTCGCTGACGGGTCTGCGGGTCAACCGGGCCTTCCTCTCCGGCAACGGCGTCAGCGCCGACCGGGGCCTGAGCACCCCCAACCCCGCCGTCGCCAGCGTCGACCGGGCGCTGTCCGCCTGCGCGGAGGAGACCATCGTCCTGGCCGACCACACCAAGGTGGGCGCCGACACCATGGTGCCCACCGTCGCCCCGGAGGAGATCGCGCACCTGGTCACCGACAGCAGCGCGGACCCGGAAGTGCTTCTGACCTTGGAGGAGACCGGCGCCCTCGTCCACGTCGCCGTGGTGGACGGCGAACGGGGACAGTGACCCCGGGTGTTCACCGCCTTCGGCGGTGAAAGGGGCGTACCTTACCGTTTACGCGTATTGTGCGGTGAGCGCAGTATGCGTGATCCTGGACGCCCCCCGTCCAGCCAGCACCCACCGCCCACCCCTCAGGAGCCGCCGCGCATGCCCTCCCAACCGACGCATCCGGAGCACGACCCGTCCGCGCCGGTGCGGGTCACCCCCCAGCCGGTGGCGCTCCCCGAGCCCTGGCGGAGTTCGCGGATCACCGTGGTCGTCCCCACCTTCAACGAGGCCGACAACCTGCCGGTCCTGGTGTCCCAGCTCATGGCGCTCGACCTGCCCGAACTGCGCGTCGTGGTGGTGGACGACAACTCGCCCGACGGCACCGGCGAGGTCGCGGACAAGCTCGCCGTGGACCTCGGCGCAACCGGGGCCGGCAACGACCGGCTGACGGTGGTGCACCGCACGCGCAAGGACGGCCTCGGCCGCGCCTACGTGGAAGGCATGACGCGCGCCCTGGCCGACGGCGCCGACTACGTGGTGCAGATGGACGCCGACCTCAGCCATCCGGCGGGCTACGTCCCCCAGCTCCTGGGCACCCTGCACTCGACCGGCGCCGGGGTGGTCATCGGGAGCCGCTACGTGCCGGGCGGCAGCCTCTCTGAGGCGTGGGGGCTGCGCCGCCGCCTGCTGAGCGGCTGGGCCAACACCTACGTCAAGACCGTCCTGGCCATTCCCGTCCAGGACGTCACCGCGGGGTTCAAGCTCTGGCGGGCCTCGGCCCTGGCGGTGCTGGACCTGCCCAGCATCGAGAGCACCGGTTACGCGTTCCAAGTGGAGATGCACTACCGGGCCTTCCGCCGCGGTCAGAAGATCATGGAGATTCCCATCCACTTCGAGGACCGGGTAGTCGGCGAGAGCAAGCTCGACGGTGCCGTCGCCCTCGAGGCGGTCCTGCGTCCCCTGAGGTTGCGCCGTGCGGAGAACACCCGCCGCTGACCGTGGCCGTGTCCTCTTTCGTGTGAACGCCCTGACCTGCGATCATCTGGGTTAATGCGAGCTATGGGGGCGAGAGCATGTCCGAACAGCCCTACGACGTCGACTCCGACATGGGGGAAGACCCCCAGGAGAGCGAGATCGCCGAGGCCGAGAGCCGCCAGAACCCGGGAGTGGGCGTCTACGGCTACACCTTCGAGGATGAGGGCGCCGCGACCGGGCGCGGCATCGACCAGGAGGTCCGTGAGGAGCGCGACGACGTCATTCCGCGCGAGGACTTCGGCATCAACGACCCCGCTGCTGAGGAAGCGGCGATCCGCGAGGTGGACGAGCCCGAAGACACCTGAACCCGGCAGGGCCCAGGGGACGTTTTCGCCTCGGGGCCCTGCTGGCTGTCCGCCCTCCGATTCCTTCACAAGTGCACGAGGATTTGCGATCATCGAGGTCACAGCGGGGAAGACCACGGGCAAGGAGGCGGACACAGTGACCGAACAGCCCTACGAGGTGGACTTCGACCTGGGTGACGACCCCCAGGCGAGCGAGATCGCCCAACGCGAGAGGGTCATCGACCCTGACTTCAACATCCTCGTCTACAACTTCGAGGACGACGACAGCCGGGGGTGGCTGGGGATCAACGACGGGGTGCGCGCCGAGCGCTTGGGCGTCGTGCCGCGCCAGCGCTGGGGCGGTGAACGCAGCGCCGAAGAGGAAGCGCTGAGCGTGGTACCCGACCCCGACGCCGTCAACGACCGGCCCCCGGAAGGCCAGGACTGACCGGACGGGACCTCAGCGCCGCGTCGGCCCGCCCCCGGTGTTCCCCGCGGTCGATCCCGGGCATGCGCGCATGGGCGGCCCGGACACGCCGCAGAACCGCGTGGGCCCTTCCTCAGCGTGCGGTTCGGCGGCGCCTGCCCTCTCGGAACCGGAGCTCTGACCGGTGGCCGTGTCGGTCTCGGGCATCCGGCCGCGCGGCAGCGCCAGCGCGCACACCGAGGCCAGTACGCACAGACCGGCCAGGATCAGCATCGCCGTGCCGAACCCGGCCGCGATCGCTGAGGCGTCGCCGTGTGCCCCCGTGCCCTCACCGCCGGAGCCGCCGATCCCGGCCAGCACCGGCACCGCGGCCACACCGATCAGCTGCGCGCCCCGCGCGAACGTGTTGTTCACCCCCGACGCCAGCCCCGCGTGCCTTTCCGGGGCCGAGGCCAGGACGGTCGCCGTCAGCGGGGCGACGGTGGTGGACAGGCCCAGCGCCACCAACACGACCCCGGGCAGCACCCCCGTCAGGTACGGGGCCTCTTGGTCCAGCCGTGCGAGCAGCAGGAAGCCGGCGGCGAGCAGGAGGGGCCCGACCACCAGCTGGAGTCTGGGACCGATCCGGGCGGCGAGCTTTCCCGAACGGGCCGACAGCAGCAGCATAAGGATGGTGATCGGGAGGGAGGCGGCCCCCGCTGCGATCGGCGAGTACCCCGAGACCTCCTGGAGGTAGATCACCAGGAGGAACAGCAGCGGACCCAGCGAACCGTAGATCATGACGGTGGCGGCGTTGGTCATGCTGAACGGCAGCGACCGGAAGATCCCCAGCGGCAGCATGGGCGCCCGGCTGCGCGACTCCACCACCAGGAACGCGGCCAGGGCCAGTACACCCACCACGGCCCCGGTCCACACTGCCGGGGTCCCGCCCACCGACCCCCACTGGATGAGGGCGTAGGTGATCCCGCCCAAGGCCACCACGCCCAAGAGGGCGCCGTTGTAGTCCAGCCGCCGGGCGGCGGAGGTGTCCCGGGACTCCGGCACCTTGAACCGGGCGATCAGCAGTACCACGACCGCGATCGGCAGGTTGATGAGGAAGATCAGCCGCCAGTCGCCGATCTGCACCAGCCAGCCGCCCACGAACGGTCCCACCGCTGAGGCCACACCGGTCAGCCCCGACCAGGCGCCGATCGCCCGGGCCCGGTCGTCCTCCCTGAAGCCCGCCTGGAGGATGGCCAGGCTCCCCGGGGTCAGCAGTGCGCCGCCCACCCCCTGGATCACGCGCCCTGCGACCAGCCACTCCAATGTGGGTGCGAACGTGCACAGGGCCGAGGCCAGCGCGAAGACCGCGACCCCGACCATGAACAACCGGACCCGGCCGAACCGGTCGGACAGTGAACCGCTGAGCAGGATGAGCGCGGAGAGCGTCACCATGTACCCGTTGACGATCCACTGCAGACCGGCCAACCCCGTGTCCAAGTCCCCCTGAATGGCGGGCAGTGCCACCGTCACCACGGTCGAGTCCAGGAAGGCCATACCCGAACCCAGGACCGTCGCGGTCAGCATCCACCGGGCCGCCGGTGTTCCCCATCCCACCTGCCCGCCGGTGTCCGGTAACGAGGTCGAACCACTCATGAGTAACCTTCCCGCGGGCAAGCCCTTCGGTGGACTACCGACACCATAGGAGCGGACCCCCGCCCGTAGGAGAGGGTCCGCGCCGACTTTCCGTCGCCCTGTTCGGTTTTGATCCCCCGGTTGCTGGGATCCGTGGCTACTCGCTGGCGAGCGCCCCCGTGATCGAGGTCCCGGCGGCCCGGCGTGCGGGGAGTACGGCGGCCAGCAGCCCGGCCAGGATCGCGACCCCGATGAACACCGCGATCTGTGCCGTGGGGATGCTGAACACCAGGCCCGGCATCACCGCCGCGGCGGCGGCCCAACCGAACACCACACCCAGCACGATGCCGATCCCGGCGCCGATCAGGCACAGCAGCACGGCCTCGATGCTGAGCATCCGGCGCAGCTGGCCCTTGGCCAGGCCCAGTGCCCGCAGCAGCGCGGACTCGCGGGTGCGCTCCAGGACGGACAGCGCCATCGTGTTGGAGATGCCGAACACCGCGATGACGATCGCCAGGCCCAGCATCGCCGCGATGGTGTAGAAGGCGATGTCCATCATCTCGGAGAACTGGTTCTTCATTTCGGTGACCGACATGACCTGCACGGTCGGGTGGTCGTCGACGGCGCCGTAGACATCGGTGCGCAGATCGGCAGGGTCGGCACCCGAGACGCCTTGGACCATGAGATTGGTGTCGCCGGTCGTCTCGGGGTACAGCGTCGCGAAGTCCTCGGGGTCGACCGTCGCACCGAAGATCGACTGCATGTCGTCGGCGACCGCGACGATCTCCAGCTCCAGATCGGAGTCCGGGGTCGAGAAGGTGAGCGTGTCGCCCACACCGAGGTCGCCCGCGTAGCCCTGGGAGACGACCACGCCCCCGGGGCTGAGGTCGGCCAGCTCGCCCTCGACGGTGTCGCCCTGGACGTCAGTGCCCATCTCGGCGCCGAGGTAGGTCGTCACCGGAACGGTTCCGTCGGGTCCGCCCGCCACGGCGTCGTCCACCTCCGCGGAGTCCGACCGCTCGCTGAACACCTGGTCGACGGTGGCGGCGTCCTCCAGGTCCTGGCGGACCTGGGCCGGGATCAGGGGCGGACCGTCCGGTCCCGCGGTTTCACCGTCCGCGCCCGCCGTGTCTTCGGGGCCCTCGGTGCCTTCGGCGCCGGGCTCGCCCTCGGCCGGGGCGTCCTCGGGGCCTTGCACGTCCGCGTCGTCCGCCGGGGCCTCCTCCTCGACCGCGGCCACCTCGTCCATCTCGAACTGCTGGGTGATCTGGTAGTCCACCGGGAACTGCTCTTCCAGCGTCTGGGTCATGGTGGACTCGAAGGAGGCGCTGACCACCGAGTAACCCGTGATGAGCGTGGCGCCCACGGTGAGGGCGATCATGGCGGTGGCGGCGCGGCGCGGACTCCGGGTGGAGTTGTCCACCGCGAGCATGCTGGGCACGCCCACGCGGCGCAGGGGGACCCCGACCAGTCGCACGATGCCGCGCACCAGCAGTGGGCCGAGGACGACCACGCCGACGAAGGCGGTCAGGGCGGCGCCCGTCACGGCGAACAGGCCCGAGGGGTTGGGGCTCATCATCTGGGCCAGTCCGACCAGGGCGGCGGCGACAGCGAAGGCCGCCAGCCCGAACACCACGCGCAACCAGCCCGTGCCCTTCTCCAACCCGGCGGCCGTGGCGCTGGTGCGCAGGGCTGCCAGAGGTGCCACCCGTGTGGCCCGAGTGGCCGGGACGAGCGCGGAGGCGACCGTCATCAGCGTGCCCACCAGCAGGCCGACGATGACGGCGGTGGGGCTGATCACCACGGACGCGGTGGCGTCGGTACCCATCAGTTGACCGCCGAACCGGGCTCCCAGCATGCCCACGCCCACACCGGCCAGCACGCCGAGCCCGGAGGCGACCAGACCGACCACGAACGATTCCGTGAGAACGGAGCGGAAGACCTGGCCGCGCTTGGCGCCCACGCAGCGGAGCAGGGCGAGTTCGCGCTGGCGCTGGGCGATGAGGATCGCGAAGGTGTTGTAGATGACGATCCCCGCGACGAACATCGCGATCACGCCGAAGAGCAGTAGGGCGATGCGCATCGCCTCCGTGTCGCCGCCGACGCTCGCGGCCATCTCCTCCCCGTACTCGGTGCCGGTCTGGACCTCGGTCCCGGTGACGCCGGCGATCGCGTCCGCGGTGTCGGTGTCGGTCACGCCATCGGCGGCCAGCGCGTTGAGTTCCGTGTAGCCGTGGGCCCCGGTCATCTGCCCGACGGTGTCCTGGTCGAAGACCAGAGCGCCGCCCATGCTGTAGGTGCTGTCCACACCGAAGTTGACCAGCCCGGTGACGGTGAAGTCGCGCTCGTCCTGCTCGGGGTCGAGCACGGTGACGGTGTCGCCGACCTCGAAGCCGACCTGGTCGGCGGTGGAGGTGGCCAGGGCGATCTCGTCACCGGACGCGGGCAGTGTGCCCTCGCTCGCTGTGAACCGCGAGGTCTCGCCGAACGCCACGGCGGCGGGCGGGGTGAAGCCGAAGGCGCGGCCGTCGGAGTCCAGGAGGACGGCCTGGCCCCGGACCAACCCGTCGGCCTCGGCGACCTCCGGTAGGGCGCGGACGTCGTCGAGTACGGCCTGGTCGAAGGGGTCGGGCTCTTCGGGGAACCCGTCCGCGGTCTCCGCGCCCTCCTCGGCTTCGGGGACGGCGATGGCGTCGACGTTGGTCGACGCCCCCATCACCGATTCCTCGTAGCTGGCGTTGAGGGTGTCGGCGAAGACCATGGTGCCGGAGATGAACATGACGCCGAGCAGGATGGCCAGTGTGGTGGTGACGTACCGGGAGGCGTGCAGTCTCAGTCCGGCCAGTGTGGTGCGCAGCAACTCAGGCCTCCAGCTTCAGCAGGTGCTCGGAGACGACCTCGGCGGTGGGGTCGACGACCTCGTCGACCATCCGGCCGTCGCGCAGGAACACCACGCGGTCGGCGTAGGAGGCGGCGACCGGGTCGTGGGTGACCATGACGATGGTCTGGTGCAGGTCCTTGGCCGAGTCCCGGAGGAAGGCCAGGATCTCGGCGCCCGAGCGCGAGTCGAGGTTGCCGGTGGGCTCGTCGGCATAGACGACCTCGGGTGCGTTGAGCAGGGCGCGGGCCACCGCGACGCGCTGCTGCTGCCCTCCGGAGAGCTTGGCGGGCAGGTGGCCGAGCCGGTCGCGCAGCCCCACGACGTCGACGATGTGGTCGAAGCGCTCCGGGTCGACCTTGCGCTTGGCGATCTGGGACGGCAGCAGGATGTTCTGCTCGGCGGTGAGCATCGGCAGCAGGTTGAAGGACTGGAAGATGAAGCCGATGCGGTCCCGGCGCAGCAGTGTGAGGTCGCCGTCGCGCATGCCGGTGATCTGGGTGCGGCCCAGGTGCACGGTGCCGGAGGTGGGTACGTCCAGCCCGGCCAGGCAGTGCATGAGCGTGGACTTCCCAGAGCCGGAGGGGCCCATGATCGCGGTGAACGCGCCGCGGTGGAACTCGACGTCCACCCCGGCCAAGGCGTGCACCTGGTTCCCGCCGGTGTCGTAGATCTTGCTGAGCCCCCGCGCCACCACTACCGGAGGGGCTTGGACCGGGGACGTGGGCTTCACTGCGGACTCGGACACGGCAGACAACTCCAGGGATCGGAAACGGGGTGGGGCCGACAGGCCGGGACGTCCCGTGCTCTTCGGCGTGTTCTTCACGCTAGATCCGCGATCCCCGCCGGGGCCTCCGCCGCGGGGCTGAACCTCGACTCGGCCAAAGGCATGATGCGGAGCGGGTTCGGGACTCCTTCGTCCGGCCGCACCTCCTACTTTCGTAGGGGTCCGTCGTCACCTCGGATTCGGTGACGAACCAGGAGAGCCCCCTGTGGCCTGCGGGAACACGAACTGACCGACGATCGGACCGCTGCCTGTGCCTGTCGTCCGAACGGAGGGCCCGGCCAAGCGGGCCACCGTAGACTCTGCCGGGTGAGAACTTGGCTGAGGAACAACGCGGAGGGCCTCTGGATCCTGCTGCGCCGTAACGGACAGTGGTGGTGGGACCGTCGGCTGCGCATCTCCGACTGGTGCTTCGCCGTCTTTACCCTCCCCTTCAACGGGATCATGATGGTGGCCGGGGCCAGTAACCGCCTCAGCCTGCTGTCCAGGTTCTTCCCGGACGACGTCGGCGGCGTCAGCCTCCCATGGGTAGCGCAGATGGCCCTGGGGCTGGGCTTCCTGCTCTTCGTGGCGCCGACGGTCCTGACTTCGATCGCCATGCTCTGGCGCCGCAGCAGACCCACGTGGCTCATGCTCCTGGGGCTCCTCATCCTGGTCGTGTACGCAAACCCGATCCCGCTCATGGTCGGCCTGTACTCGTACCCGGCCTACTTCAGCGACCGCAGACGGCTCGCCGTCTGGGTCGTGCTCAGCTTTCTGGCGATGGGAATCCTCTACAGTCCCCCGGGCTTCAACTTCCTGATCCTGTCCGTGCTCTACCTGATGATGCCGCTCGTCGCAGGGCTGTGGCTCGGTACCCGACGGCAGCTGATCGACCGCCTCAAGGAGCGGGCTGAACGCCTCGAACGAGAACAGCACTTGAAGGCCGACCAAGCCATCATCGCCGAACGCACCCGCATCGCCCACGAGATGCACGACGTGGTCGCCCACCGGGTGAGCCTCATGGTCCTGCACGCGGGCGGCTTGGAGGTCTCGGCCGCCGAACCCCGCGCGGTCGAGGCGGCCGGGCTCATCCGTACCACCGGCCGCGAGGCACTGTCCGAGCTGCGCAACATCCTCGGTGTGCTGCGTGAGGACGGGTCGGGGGCGGCGCCCACCGCACCCCAGCCGGTCCTCGACGACCTCGAACGACTGATCTCGGAGTGGCGCGACGCCGGCATGGTGGTGCGCCGTGCGGATGCGGGCGAGGCGCGGCCGCTGCCGGTCGCCGTTCAGCGCACCGCGTTCCGAACCGTCCAGGAGGGGCTGACCAACGCCGCCAAGCACGCCACCGGTGCCGCAGTGGACGTGCGCCTGTACCGGGGCGACGAGCAGCTGGAGGTGGAGGTGGCCAACGAGCCCGTCACCGGGCCGTCCGCGGCCCCGCCGCGCAGCGGCTACGGCCTGACCGGGCTGCGCGAACGCGTCGCATTGGCCGGAGGCGAGCTCAGTGCGGGTGCCTGCGCGGACGGCGGCTGGCGTCTGCGCGCTATCTTGCCGATAGGGGAGAAGGACCAGGACGCGGTCCCCGATCCCGAACCACACTCCGCCGAAGCTGAGGAAGAGGGCACCCACCGTGATCCGGACGCTCCTGGTCGATGACGAACTCCTGGTCAGGTCCGGGCTGCGGATGATCCTGGACTCCGCCCCCGATATCGAGGTGGTCGGCGAGGGCGGCGACGGCGACGAGGCCGTACGGCTGACCGAGGAGCTCGCCCCCGACGTCGTGCTGCTGGACATCCGCATGCCGGGGAGCGACGGGCTGACCGCCGCGGCCCGGTTGACCGACCTGCCCGAGCCGCCCAGGGTCGTCCTGCTCACCACCTTCGACCTGGACGAGTACGTGCACAGCGCGCTGCGCGCCGGGGCGGTGGGGTTCCTGCTCAAGGACACCCCGCCGCGTGAACTGATCACCGCCGTGCGTACCGTTCACGAGGGGCAGGCCATGCTCGCACCCAGCGTCACCAAGCGCATGCTCGAACGTTTCGCCTCGCCCGCCCCCGCCGACTCCGCCGCTGGGCGGGAGGACGCCCTGCGCCGGCTCTCGGTGCTCAGCGACCGCGAACGCCAGGTGCTCGTCGCCGTGGCCGAGGGCAAGTCCAACGCCGAGGCCGGGCGGTCCCTGGACATGCGGGAGACCACCGTGAAGGCCCACGTCAGCCGGATCCTCGCCAAGTTGGAGATGTCCAACCGGGTCCAGGCGGCCATCCTCGCCCACGACGCGGGCTGGGCCTGAGTCCGGGCCGGTCCTGAGTCCGGGCCGGACCTGAGCTGGCCTGGTCAGCGCGGAGGGTCGCTGGATAGGCTCGGGGCGGGCCTACCCCCGGGCCCGGAAGCGGGCCCGGACACGGGCCCAGGAAGATGTGTATGCCGTGCGTCCACCCTCGGAATGGACGGAGCGCGTAAGCCGCTTCGCGTCGGGCCTGGCCATGTTCGTGGTCGGGACCGCCGTCGGCGCGGCCGCGCTGGAGAGCGGGTCGCCGACCCTCTTCGCCGGTTACGCGACGGCCCTGGCCGCGGGGTTCGTCGCGCTGGGCGCGCACGGAGTGGTCTTCGCCGGGTCCTTCCCTTGGCGGGCGCACGATCCGGCCGCCAACCTGAAGGCGGCTCTGCTGGCCGGTGCCGAGCCCTACTCCGGTCTACGGGCGGCCTTCGGTGTCCTCGCCCTGGTGGGTGCACTCGCGCTGTTCGGGGCGGCGTGGCCGACCTGGGCGACCGCCCCGGTCCTGTTCTCGGTGTGGCTGGTCGTCGGCCTGCCCCTCGCCGCGCGGCCCGGGCCCCAGAGCGGGCGGGGGAACGCCCTCGGCCAGCCGGGGTGACCGGGTTCACGCGGATCCGTTGACGGTGTGTGAAGCCCGTGTCCGACGGCCCTGTCGTCGCGGACGAATCCTGGTGAACGCCCCGATAGGTCCCGTTCGTACCCTCGGTTGCGTTTACCCGTGGGTAGCTCGGTACTCTGCAAGGCGATCCGCCCCCTGGAACATCACGTCCTGGCTGTTCACCGCAGCCGCAGAGAAGAGGAGCCCCTATGTCGCGCTCGGTACTGGTCACCGGCGGCAACCGAGGAATCGGCCTGGCCATCGCCCGTGAACTGGCGGCTGGCGGGGACAACGTCGCGGTCACCTACCGTTCCGGCGAGCCCCCGGAGGGCCTGTTCGGCGTCCGCTGCGACATCACCGACTCCGCCCAGGTCGACGCCGCATTCAAGGAGGTGGAGGAGGCGCAGGGTCCCGTGGAGGTGCTCGTCGCCAACGCCGGTGTCACCAAGGACCAGCTCCTCGCCCTCATGAGCGAGGACGACTTCTCCTCCGTCCTGGACACCAACCTCACCGGCTCCTTCCGCGTCGCCAAGCGCGCCGTCCGCGGCATGATGCGCAAGCGCGCCGGCCGGATCGTCCTCATCTCGTCGGTCGTGGGCCTGCTTGGCTCCGGTGGCCAGGCCAACTACGCCGCATCCAAGGCCGGCCTGGTCGGTTTCGGTCGTTCCCTGGCCCGCGAGCTGGGTTCGCGTGACATCACCGTGAACGTCGTCGCGCCCGGCTTCATCGACACCGACATGACCGCGGCCCTGCCCGAGGACCGCCAGGCGGAGATCAAGAAGAACGTCCCGCTGGGCCGGCTCGGTGCCACCGACGACATCGCCAAGACCGTCGGCTTCCTCGCCGGCCCGGGAGGCGGCTACATCACCGGCGCCGTCATCCCGGTCGACGGTGGCCTGGGCATGGGCCACTGAGCCGAGAGGACCGTACCGGCGCTCCGCCGACCGGACACGCCGCGACCGGACCCGCTCCGGCCCCACAGGGCTGACACACCCCGGCCCCGGTGTGCCGAACACTCCCTAGCCACAGACAGGACGGACCACCCCACCATGGGAATCCTCGAAGGTAAGCGCATCCTCGTCACCGGTGTGCTCACCGACTCCTCCATCGCCTTCCACGTCGCCCGCCTCGCCCAGGAGCAGGGCGCGACAGTCGTGCTCACCGGCTACGGCCGCATGGGTCTGGTGCAGCGCATCGCCAAGCGCCTGCCCGAGACGCCACCCGTCCTGGAACTGGACGTCACCGACGACGAGCACCTCGCCAGCCTGGCCGAGCGGGTGGGCGAGCACGTCGACGGGCTCGACGGCATCGTCCACTCCATCGGCTACACCCCGCAGGAGGCCCTGGGCGGCAATTTCCTCAACACGGAGTGGCAGGACGTCGCCACGGCGATGCACACGTCCACCTTCTCGCTGAAGTCGGTCACCACCTCGCTGCTGCCGCTCATGGGCAACGGCGGCTCGGTGGTCGCCATGGATTTCGACAACAGCGTCTCCTACCCCATCTACGACTGGATGGGCGTGGCCAAGTCCGCGCTGACCTCCACCGCCCGGTACCTGGCCCGCTACGTGGGTGAGAAGGACGTCCGGGTCAACCTGGTCTCGGCCGGTCCGCTGAGCACCATGGCCGCTCGCAGCATCCCCGGGTTCGAGGAGCTGGCCAAGCACTGGCCCGAGCGCGCCCCGCTGGGCTGGGACGTCACCGACCCCGAGCCCGCCGCCAAGGCGGTCGTGGCCCTGCTGTCGGACTGGTTCCCGGCCACCACCGGCGAGGTCGTGCACGTCGACGGCGGGTTCCACTCCACCGGAGCCTGAGCCCCCGGTAACATCGGCCCGCCGGTCCCGTACGGGACCGGCGGGCCCGTTTTTCGGAAGGTGGACGTATGGATCTGGGACTGTCGGGCGCGCGGGTCGTGGTGACCGGGGCCAGCAGGGGGATCGGCCGTGCCATCGCCCAGGTGTTCGCCGAGGAGGGTGCCGACCTGGCGATCTGCGCGCGCACCCCCGAACCCCTGGCGGAGGCCGCCCGTGAACTGTCCGGGACCGGAGCCAAGGTCTTCGCACGGGACCTGGACGTCACCGACCACGACGCCCTGCCGTCCTTCGTGGACGACGCCGCGGCCGATCTCGGCGGGCTGGACGTGCTCGTCTCCAACGTCTCCGGCGGCAGCGCCCCCACCCCCGACCAGTGGCAGCGGGGCTTCGACGCCGACCTCATGCCGTTCGTGCGGTTGACCGAGTCGGCGAAGCCGTACCTGTTCCGCTCCGGGCACGGCGGCTCGGTGGTGCTGGTCTCCACCACCTCCGCCCTGCACGTGACCAAGCCCGCCGGGGCCCGCTCCTACGGGGCGGTCAAGGCGGCGCTGAACCACCACGCGTCCTCGCTGGCCCGCGAGTGGGCGCCCGACGGAGTCCGCGTCAACAGCGTCTCTCCCGGACCCATCGAGTTCCCCGGCGGCGGCTGGGAGCGGCGCAAGGCCAACGACCGCGACTTCTACGAGAGCATCCGCGAGCGCATCCCCACCGGCCGTCTGGGCCACCCGGAGGAGGTGGCCCGTTCCGTCGCCTTCCTGGCCAGCCCGGCCGCCACGTTCGTCACCGGTCAGAACCTGGTGGTCGACGGCGGCTTCCTCGACCGGGTCTGACCCGCACCCCGCGGGCGGGCCTCAGGTCGGGTATGCGCCTGATGGGCTTGGAGTGGAGCCTCCGTGGGTGGGGCTCGGGGTGGGTGGGTGGGGTGGGGTTTGCCCGTGGGGGTGTTGGTCTTGTGCGGGTGGTTCTCCCCGTTTCCTGCCGCTTGATGGTGGCCGTCTCCGCTGCGCGCCTCAAGGTCGTCGCCGTCGAAGCGCTGGCGCGCTGTCGAGGGCTCTCCACCTTGACCCGCTTCGCTGTGACGGCGGGTCGGCGGCAGTCAGGAAACGGGGACGTGTGGTCGGGGCCTGAAGGGGCCCTTCGGGCCCCGGGCCTGCGGCCCGAAGGGCCGGGCTTCGCCCGTCCGGGCCTGCGGCCCGAAGGGCCGGGCTTCGCCCGTCCGGGCCGGGTGCCCCGCCCCTCCGGCCGTGGCCGGCCGGATCCCTGCCCGTCCGTCTGGTTGTGTCGGCCAGCGCGTCGCAATCCAGTGACCAGCCAGCGACGAAGGACCCGATCAGGCCGGGCGCGTGGCCGAGCGCGTCCCACCGGACTTTCGGCCAGGGGTGGGCCCTCTTCTCGAAGTTGATCTTTGAGGTGCCCCGAGGTTTCCGGACAGGGACCCAATACAATGGTCTCGTAAGGAAACGAGGGGAAACGTGGGCAGGACAAGCAAGTACTCACCGGAGTTCCGCGAGGAAGCGGTACGCTTGGTGATCG